>JBEBRN010000003.1:0-78528 GCA_040394775.1 Taishania pollutisoli | reverse complement strand
AATGTGCTTACTCATCCATACAACAATGCCTCTTATCCCGTTCCTGTTCGTCAGTTCAGACTTTTGTAGTCTATTCACAATTTGTCTGTTTTTATTGTGTTCATGAATACTTTGTAATTCGCTTACTTCACTGCATGAATCACTCCAAACCAGCTTGCGACTTACTAATGATTCCAAGCGTTACCTTAGTGAATAAGAGACTTTCACTCTCTGGACTTTCTTTCAATTTAATTGAAAGAATTTGCATATATTTACCATTCAAGGCACACACATCACCTATAAGCAAGCGGGATTTTCGTGCTTCGTTGGACAGAAAAGTGGTAAATTTAAAGTTCATTTCTTCGTAGGAAATTCAGTGGTAAAATCTCCCTGCTCGAGTATAGCTGAGAACCGTTCAAAAAACTTAAAAGAAGAAGTAAACGAAATGCTTCGACGTGTCGGCAATCATTTGATAAATACCCGTAACAAAAACACAGCTTATAATTATCTGAACGACAAATGGTGTTTTGATAAATCGTGCCGTTAATTTCTCTTCGCTCGAATCGGGTAACCAGTGAAGAACTAATCCTATTATTAGAACAATCAAAGGAATTGCAAAAGTGGTACACATCAAGATAAATGCTTCGGTACTAAATTGAAACTTAGTCGTCATATGCATAAAGTAATCCATTGGTTCCTCCTTTCCTTCTACCCTAAACCAAATACGTGCAATCGTCATAAACATAAACGTCGTGAATATTTTCCAGGCCCTAACAATCCATAAGTTAGAGTTTTCATACGGAGATATCTTCTTCCAGTGATTATAAAAAATCAACCCCAAACCGTTTAACGCTCCCCAAATGACATAATTCTGCAACGGGTTATGCCACAATCCTCCAACGGTCATCGTTATCATCAAGTTGATATCGCGGTAGATTGTGTTTTTATGACTTGGAAATAGCAGTAAAACAATAGCATAGATGACAATGAAGCCTATATAGACAAAGAGCAAGAAATGCCATTGCGTAATGAAAAAGAGGAAGATAAAGATGATGGTAATCGTAAAAATAGAGGCAAAACCACCTGTTCTATTTCCCCCAAGAGGAATGTATAAATAGTTTTTCCACCACGATCCAAGTGAGACATGCCATCTTCTCCAAAACTCAGCAGCATTCAAGGATTTGTATGGAGAGTCAAAGTTTTTCATCAACTTAAAGCCCATCAATCTGGCAATACCTGTTGCCATATCGGTATAACCAGAAAAGTCCCCATAAATTTGTAAGGAATACCCAATAATAGCTATCAGACTGATAAAGCCTGGGTATGCTTCTGGCGTATCAACGATTTTATCAATAAAATGAACGGCGATATAATCTGCCAAGATTAACTTCTTAAATAATCCTTTCAGTATCTGAAAAACAGCCCAACCAAAACCTTCTTTATCTAGCGTATATGGCTGATTAATTTGTGGTACAAAATCTTTCGCTCGTGCGATCGGTCCTAGTATCAAATGCGGAAAGAAAGAGATAAAGAAGGAATAGTGAAAGAAATTTTTGACCGGAGGCACCTCTTTTCGATAGATGTCAATAATATAAGCAATGGACGTAAATGTAAAAAACGATACTCCTGCAGGTAATAGTAATTTCTCAAAGATACTAGAGCTTCCTACCGTACTAAACCCATTTTTAAAATAGGAAATCGCATTAAATACTTGGTGATTAGTATGGAAAAGTTCATTAAATGAATTGGTGAAAAAGTAGGCATACTTGAAATACGACAACACCAAAACATTGAGAATAACGGCAAAAGCCATTAACGATTTTCTAGAAAAATTTCGTGTCGCTCCTGAAATAGCATATCCTAAACCATAGTTAGAAACTAATGTGAACATCAATATAAAAACAGATAACCCCGAAGTTTTATAGTAGAAGAATAAACTGATGGCTGTTAAATATATACTTCGAACGACTTTGTTTTTGTGCAACACAGAAAACAAAATCATGACGGCTAAAAAGAATAGCCAGAAATCTAACTTTGAAAAAGTTAAATCAACATTATTAAACGTAAAAACGTCAATTAATCGCTGCATACTATTAATGATGTCTGATTAATGAAGCGCCTCTTCTTAGTTCCATTTGTTCCAACCATTTTAGGAAAGATTCGAAAAATAATTCTCCTTTCAAGTGATAACCATTAGGCGTAAAGTGAACGTAATCTGTGCGCATCAGCCCACTTCGTTGCCACGTTTTGGAAGATCCTAATTCACCCATAATACCATACAAATCCCAAACGGGCAACTTATATTTCTTTGCTAATTCAATAATCATTTCACGCTCTCTAGCCACATTTTTATTCAAATACCTTCGTTTATAAAAAGCATCATTTGGAACCGTTAAAAGTACTGCACAGTTAGGGTTTGCATCAAAAACCTTACGCATCATTGTTTCCAAATTTCGTTTGTAAACATGGGGATTAAATCCATCATAGGTAGTATTGGCATCATTCGTACCCACAGAAAATGCGATAAAGTCAGGTGGAAACTCATTTAACTGTTCAGCAAAATTGACGTTCCCCAAATATGTATACAATCCGGCGCCATTTACACCAATAGAAGTGTACGATATTCCTGGGCGTTTATTCATCAAATGAAAACCATATAGAAAGAGTGTTCTTGATGCAGTGGAATCCGTCAGCAATGAGTCTGCAATTCTGGTAAAATGAACTTCAAACTTCGTCACCTCTTTTGAAAAATATGTTTCAGTATAACCTAACTCTTCATTAGTCGTTTGTCTCAACACGGGCGTGGAAAGCGTGTCATACTGAATAGTGTAAGGCAACTCTCCTTTGTTGTGATATATACGAACATGATCTATCGGCGGATTATCGGATGTTCTTTTATACTCAAAACCGGTATTAATAATAGAGTCGGTACATGAAATAGCCATACCGAGAATACCATAATAAACAGAATCTGAACGATCGACAGCTGAACGATAACCAATCCATTTATTGTCAGAATGAAAAGTATAATTCCAAGGATTATTCGTCCCTGCTAAATTAAATGGAAACACCAATCCTCTTTCTCCAGGTAAATCTTTTCCCCAATACGCATGCAACTGCTCGCGCATATAGTTCGTATAAATATCCGCCTGTACATGAGAACCTCCAATATGGTAAAAATTCAATTTGCGATCTTTGTATTTGACCATTTGTTGGATGTCGTAAAACAATTTTTCAAAATTAGGACTATCGTATGTGTAAAACTGATAATGATTTCGCTCAAAATGAATAAAGGGATATTTTGTTTTTAAAGTGCTGTCAACTATTCCAAAGAAGTTAACATTCACGTATTTGTTAAGTGCATTTGTGTTTTGTATCGGCCTATCTTGACTATGTGTTTTACAAGAAATGAAACCGAAAATTAAAATTAAAAAATATCCTATCTTCATGAGTATTTTAATCATTCGCTATACAGTTTAGTGTAGGCGGTCATTAGTGCATCGTAAAACTTTTGTGTTGCTATACTAGCACCTTTATTTGAAAAATGTATATAATCTTTTGCCGCAAGTCCACTTTCAACCCAAGCAATCATTGCATCCTTTCCACCCATCGCTGCATACATGTCAAAATACGCACCACCAACCTCTTTGGTAATTCGACGCAAACATTCTATATAATACGGTAATATCGGATAAGTCGTATACTCTCCTTCGATTAAAGTAGACATATCACTCGGCCCGATAACAATAATCGTAGCATTTGGGCACAGTTTCTTTATGGTATAAAGTTGTCCTTTAAAGTAACTCGCTGATTTTCTTGCACTAACAGAGTCTTTAATATACGGAACGGAATTTCCTCCAAACTGCATGATAAATAACTCTACATTTTGTTCATTGTAAATTCGCTTTGCTAAACCTTGATCAACTCTACCGAAAAATGTACCACTAGATCCTCTCATGGCAATATTATCAACTTGAACACCAATATCCCCTTCGAGCGATAATCCCAAAATATTCGGACTTATCTTCGCCTCAAATTCCAATCTTATTTTCCCTGGATTGTTTGGGAAGTTCAATGGGTAAATATGGTATTTGCCATCTGCTTTTAAAGAATCTGTAACAATAAGGTTTCCATTTTGATACACTTTAAAAACACACTTCGTTTTAGCACCTGTATAATGTAAGTATATATTATTATAGTTTTTTGCTCGACCATATGCTAGCCGATTTGATTCTACATCAATCCATCCTTTCACAGGTGTCAACAAGGAAACATCGGTGGTATCGGCATACTCAGGCGTAAACCTCCCTACTGAATTCATGATGCCATATTGGTTGGTTTTTAATGCCTCTCCTCCAAAGTTCGTATAGCGAGTGAAATTAGGAGAACATTGCTGGACAAACGAAATCGTATTATACACATTTACAGCTGGAATAAATCCAGGGCCGTTTCCTCCAAATTGCTCTTGCAATCGCTGTCTTAAAAATGAAGTCATACGGTCACCTTCAATTTGAGAGTCACCATAATGTAGAATTCGCATCTTCTTTCCTGAAGCACCTCTCAATTTTGAGAATAAATTTTTGAGGTTCCCTTTTCCTGTTTCATCATAGGCTAACAAATCACTATTTTCGACCTTAAAGTTGGCTACTCCAGGTAGTCCCATAATTTCTTTATTGGCTAAAGAATCTTCTTTTTCAGGGATTTCTACAGAAGTGGTGTCAATATCCGCAATAATACTTTTGACATCAACCTTGTGCTGTTGATTTTCTTTTAAAAGTTTGTGAGAGGATAAAAACCGAAACTCGTACCCACCTAAATTATATCTTCCCGCTGGGACAAAGTAAATTATCGTACCTAAGATTAGAAGGCAGCTGACAATAAACAAAACAACATAATATGGTTGGAACGGTTTGTTCATAACCTGCAAAATTATTCTAAGAATTGAATGTTTTAAAAAAATAAGAGAATAATTATAAAAAAAACTTGTTGAAAACCATTTAGTGACGAATCCTGTTTTCTGAAAAAAGTTTGATTTATGGAAGGATTTAAGCTTTTTCCTTAAAAATAAATACCTTTGTAAACCTATGAAAGAATTAGTAGAAATTTATCGCTATACATTTAAATACGCATGGCATTGTGTTTTAGTTGTTTTTTTCAACTTAATGTATGTGATTTTCAACCTTTTGTCTTTGGTGTTGTTTATCCCTTTTCTACAAGTTATTTTCCCAAATGAGCCAAGTGCGAAAAAAGTATTAATAGAACCTATTTACAATGGTGGTTTTGCTGACTTTTTTATCTACATAAAAAATTATTATCAATACTGGATGGAGCTCTCCGCTTCAAAGAATCCTTTATCGGCCTTACTCTTTGTCTGTGTAACTGTTTTAATCGCTTTTTTTCTTAAAAACTTATGTCGTTACTTAGCTATTTTCTTCCAGTCATACGTGAGGATGGTTGTTGTAAGAGATATTCGTTTGAAAATCTTTAAAAAGGCAGTTAAACTTCCTTTGTCCTATTATACCAATGAACGAAAAGGAGATTTAATGACGCGGATGAATAACGATGTGAATGAAATTGAAGTAGCTGTTATTTCACTTTTAGATTTGCTCTTCCGTGATCCAGTGGCTATAATCATCAATATTGCAACACTCGTTTATATTAGTCCAAAATTGACGTTATTTTCATTTATTCTACTTCCTTTTTCAGCATTTTTCATCTCCCGAATTGGTAAAAGTTTAAAACGCACAGCTAAGAAAGGACAGGAAGAAGTGGCAACTTTATTTTCTAATATAGAGGAAAATCTTGGCGCCATGAGAATTATCAAAGCATTTAATGCGATGGATTTTGTCACGGCTAAATTTGAAAAAATCAATTTACGTCATCAGCAATTAATCACACGGGTATTTAGAAAGAAAGACTTGACCTCTCCCCTGAATGAGTTTTTAGGAGCGATCGTCATGATTTGCATTGTTTGGTTTGGTGGTAAAATGATTATCGAAGGAACAGCGGACATCAAAGGAGAAACTTTTTTAGGTTTTATCATTATCTTCTCTCAGCTATTGATTCCAATTCAAAGTATTGCTAACTCAGTTACCTATCTCAACAAAGCGAAGGTCTCGATGATACGTATAAACGAAGTACTTGACGCTGACGAAAAAATAATTGAGCCTGAAAATCCGTCTATTATCACTGAATTTAAAAATGAAATCAGCTATAAGAACGTATCATTTAAATATCAAGAAGCAACTGTCATCAAAGACTTTAACTTAACGATTCCCAAAGGGAAGGTAATTGCTTTAGTCGGAGAATCTGGTAGTGGAAAATCGACTATTGCTGATTTATTACCTCGTTTTTATGATGTTTCGCAAGGAATTATTGCTATTGATGATGTGGATATAAAAGAGCTTACGACTAAATCATTACGAGATCTAATTGCTATTGTATCGCAAGAATCAATTTTGTTTAATGACACCGTAAAAAATAACATCCTTTTTGGGCGGCCAAATGCGACTGATGAAGAGGTGATTCAAGCAGCAAAAATTGCGAATGCGCATGAATTTATTGCTGCAATGGAAAACGGATATGACACGATGATTGGTGAACGAGGTGGAAAACTTTCAGGAGGACAACGACAAAGAATCAATATTGCTCGAGCGATCTTGAAAAACGCACCGATCTTAATTTTAGACGAAGCAACTTCAGCATTAGATATAGAAAGTGAAAGACAAGTACAAAAGGCATTGGATGAATTAATGCTGAACAAAACTTCGATTGTTATTGCACACCGATTGAGCACAATAAAAAATGCCGATATGATTGTTGTGATGAGCAAAGGAGAGATTGTTGAAATGGGTTCACACGAAGAATTAGTAGCACTTAAAGAAGTCTATTTTAAACTATATTCACTTCAATACTGATAGACGCTATTTTTGGTAGACTATTTGATGACTCAAGACAACTTTTAAAGAAAAAATTCGTTTATAAAGAACTAGTGAAAAAATACCTATTCATATTATTTTTATTTCCCTTCTTTACTGTTGGTCAATTGGTAACGTCTACTAGTCAAACTCCTAGTCAATTGGTACAAAATGTCTTACTTGGTCAAGGTGTTTCTGTCTCTAATATTTCATATCAAGGAGCCTCTCAAGCTATCGGATATTTTAATGGTGCTAATACAACCTTAGGTTTTAGTGAAGGTATTATTATAACAACAGGAACTGTAAATAACAATCCTAACGGGCCTCACGGTCCAAACAACAAAGACAATGCAACAGTTAATAACAATGCGGGAGGATACAATCGATTAACACAACTTGTTGGTGCATCTACTTTCAATGCGGCGGTTTTAGAGTTTGACTTTATCCCTTATTCCGACACTGTAACCTTTCGCTATATATTTGGTTCAGAAGAATATAGAGAATACGTAAACACTGATTTCAACGATGTCTTTGCATTTTTCATCAGTGGTCCTGGTTTCACGGGCTATCAAAATATTGCAAAACTACCCAACAACACTCCTGTTACCATAAATAACATCAATGACGGATTTATTAATAACGGTGCGTATGTTCCACAGTGTAATAATTGTCAATACTTCGTGTATAATGGGAATGGAAGTGAAGCTCCCTACAATCAGCAATCAAAATACATTCAATACGATGGTTTTACAAAACCATTAGAAGCAGTTGCAAAAGTACAATGTGGCCAAAAGTATCACCTTATCATCGCTATTGCAGATGTCAATGATGCTTTGTATGATTCAGGTATATTTCTAGAAGCAAACAGTTTGACATCAAAAGTGGTGGCAAATGTTACTTATGCTTTATCATTTGATGCTTTTGGAGATAATCAAACAATGTCTGAGGGTTGTGCGTCTGCTACCTTTACAGTTTCACGGCCAGCCGATAATGCTTCTACAGCGATTACAATTCCTATTAGCGTGAACGGTACAGCAACTATGGGGGCAGATTACAGTAATGTCCCATCAAGTGTCACTCTAAATCCAGGAGAGACGAGCAAAACGTTTACGATTCAAACCTTTCAAGATAATATAGTAGAAGGAACGGAGACAATTGAGTTAACCTTTAAAATTCCAGATGCTTGTGGCAATATAGTTGATAAAGTAATTGAGCTGAAAATCGTCGATACAGAGGACTTACAATTGACCATTGATGGAAATGATTTAAACTGCCCTGGGCAAAATGTTATCTTAACGGCAAAACCTATTGGAGGAGCTGGTCCTTACACCTATCAGTGGAGCACAGGAGAAACAACTTCTTCCATTACAGTATCTCCTCAATCTACACAAACGTATTCTGTTACAGTGACAGAAAGTTGTGCCAATAAACTAGCGACGGCTAATTTCACTGTAAATGTGACGCCATATACTCCAATGACTTTATTTCCTTCTGGAGATGTCGTAGAAGAATGTAGAAACAAAGAAAACACACTTGAAATCGCCTATATTAACGGTTCTCCTGCTTATGCAATTGACTGGACAGATGAAGATGGTATTAGTTTAGGCTCTGACTCTGTTATCATTGTAGCTCCAAGTGAAAGTACGAGTTACTCTGTAAGTATTACAGATGGCTGTGGATACACCTATGACACCATTATCCAATACACTATTTCAAGCCCTGAGCTCTTTATTGACACTATTTTACCTGTGCGTGTTTGCCCTGGCACGCCCGTAACATTGACTGCCCATGCTTCAGGAGGATATGGAAATTATTATTACAGTTGGAGTAATGGTGAGAACACACCTTCCATAACGGTAACGCCAATGACTTCTAAAACCTATACCGTTTCCGTATCGGATGAGTGTCAGTCTTACAAAGTTTCCACCTCTGTAAAGGTAACAGTAGAAGTACCTAAAGCAGATTTTGAGGTTTCAAACTATCCATTGACACAAGGTATAGATGTTTTATTCCATAATACTTCTTCATCTAACGCCACTATCTTTGATTGGAACTTTGGAGACACCTTAGACCCAACCAATTCAACGCGTATAAATCCTACTCATATTTACGAAGAGCCTGGTGGATATGTGATACGGTTAATTGCCACCTCTGATTTAGGGTGTAGCGACACCATCTACAAATCCATTGAAGTAATGCCCGAGTTTTACATCTATGTTCCTAATGCATACACACCAAACGGAGATAGACACAATCAATATTTTGAAGTAAGTACTATTAATATCGTAGATTTCAATATACAGATTTACAATCGTTGGGGGGAAAATATTTTTGAAAGTGACGATACAAAATTTCGATGGGACGGCACTTTCAAGAACATGATGGTTCCTGACGGTGTATATGTATGGGTTATCGACTACATGTCTAGTTCTGGCTATCAAGATCGCATAACGGGACACATATCTGTTATTCGGTAATAATTTACAACTTATCTTTTTACACTAATTTTACTTCATAATGCCATATTGGTATTACCTTAAAGTAGATTACCCAACATTTAGTCATAAATTCTGATTAAATTTGCATTAATAAATTAAAGATATGTCTGATACTCGATATAAACTACGTGGCGTTTCAGCCGGAAAAGAAGAAGTACATAATGCAATTAAAAATGTGGATAAAGGATTATTCCCAAATGCATTCTGTAAAGTAGTTCCCGATACATTAACAGGTGACGAAGACTATTGTGTCGTTATGCATGCAGACGGAGCTGGAACAAAATCTTCCTTAGCATATGCATACTGGAAAGAAACGGGCGACTTGTCTGTCTGGAAGGGAATTGCTCAAGATGCACTGATCATGAATATTGACGACCTACTTTGCGTAGGTGTTACCGACAACATACTTCTTTCTTCAACTATAGGACGTAACAAAAACCTTGTTTCAGGAGATGTTATTTCTGAAATCATTAACGGAACGGAGGAATTATTAAGCGATTTAAGAGAGCAAGGTATTGGGATTCATTCAACAGGTGGTGAAACAGCAGATGTTGGTGATGTTGTACGTACTATTATCGTCGATTCAACAGTTGTCGCTAGAATAAAGCGTAGTGATGTTATTTCCAATCATACCATTCAACCAGGAGATGTTATCGTTGGTTTGTCATCTTTCGGTCAAGCATCTTACGAAAAAGAATATAATGGAGGAATGGGAAGTAATGGATTGACTTCTGCTAGACACGATGTCTTTAATAAATCCGTAGGAGAAAAATATCCAGAAACATATGATGCTGCCGTTCCTGCTGACTTAGTTTATTCAGGAAGTTACAACCTAACAGATTGGCCTGGAGACTTTCCTCTTTCAGCTGGAAAATTGGTGTTATCACCAACAAGAACATACGCACCTATTATCAAGAAAATTTTAGAAAATTATCGTTCTGAAATTCATGGAATGGTTCATTGTTCTGGAGGAGCGCAAACAAAAGTATTGCATTTTGTCGATAATGTTCATGTTATTAAAGACAATCTTTTTGATACGCCTTTATTGTTTCGAGTTATTCAAAAAGAATCACAAACAGATTGGAAAGAAATGTACAAAGTTTTCAATATGGGGCACCGTATGGAAATTTACGTTAATCCAGAAATAGCAGAAAAATTGATTGCTATTTCGAAATCATTTGACGTAAATGCACAAACAATTGGTCGTGTTGAAGCTTCTGACACTAAAAAATTAACCATCAAGTCTCATCACGGAACGTTTGAATATTAAATACGTATGCAACAAGATTTATTACAAAAATTACAAGCGATCGATTACCGTTTTACGGAGGTGGGAAATTTAATTGTCGACCCTGATATTATGGCGGATATGAAACGCTATGTTAAGTTGAATAAAGAATATAAAGACTTAGAAGAGATTGTTTCTGTTTATAAAGAATATCGCTCGATACTTTCTAATATTGAGAGTTCCAAAAAGATGCTAAAAGCCGAAACCGACGAAGAGATGGTGGAAATGGCAAAAATGGAAATTGAAGAATTAGAAGAAAAGAAACCAGCATTAGAAGAGAAAATAAAAATTCTATTAATTCCCAAAGATCCTGAGGATGATAAAAACGCCATCATGGAATTTCGATCAGGAACAGGAGGTGACGAAGCATGTATTTTTGTAGAAGATTGTTTCCGAATGTACACAATGTATTTCAAGGAAAAAGGATGGACGTATGAGATCCTAAATTCCTCTGAAGGAAGTGTAAAAGGGTTCAAAGAAATATCATTAGAAGTACAAGGCGAAGGAATATATGGCTCTCTAAAATTTGAATCTGGCGTTCACCGTGTACAACGTGTTCCAGAAACAGAATCACAAGGTCGTGTTCATACTTCTGCGATTACTATTGCCGTATTGCCTGAAGCAGAGGAAGTGGACTTTGAATTAAACATGACCGATGTTCGTAGAGATACATTTAGAGCATCTGGAGCAGGTGGTCAACATGTTAACAAAACGGAATCAGCCATTCGTTTAACACATATTCCTACAGGAACTGTGGTCGAATGTCAAGATGGTCGTTCGCAACATAAAAACTTAGAGAAAGCCATTTCAGTACTCCGTTCTAGATTGTATCAAATGGAATTGGATAAAGTAAATGACGTTCGTGCAGCTCAGCGTAAGTCAATTGTTTCTACAGGCGATCGCTCTGCGAAAATAAGAACGTACAATTATCCACAGGGCCGAATTACTGACCATCGCATCAATAAAACGATATATAACCTCAATGCTTTTATGAATGGCGATATTCAAGACATGATAGATGCTTTGAAAATGGTCGAGACGGCAGAAAAAATGAAGGGCGAAATGATCGTATAATTTATTTCTTTCTAAAGAAAATGCGAATAGGAATTCCCTTAAAATTATAACGCTGTCTTAATTGATTCTCTAAAAATCGTTTGTACGAATCCGGCATATACTGTGGTAAATTACAGAAAAATGCAAATGCAGGATATTTTATTGGTAATTGAGTAATGTATTTTATCTGAAGATATTTACCTTTTACTGATGGAGGTGGTGTATGATCAATAATTGGTAACATTACATCATTTAACTCAGAAGTTGAAATACGAGTACCTCTATTTTTATATACTTCCATTGCTGTTTCCATCGCTTTATGTAAACGTTGCTTTGTTATCGTTGACGTAAATAGAATCGGAATATCCGTATAGGGCGCTAACTCATGACGTAAATTTTCTTCGTATTCTAATAATGTTTTATGATCTTTCTCCACCAAGTCCCATTTGTTGACCAAAACAACGACACCTTTACTATTTTTCTCAATCATATAGTAAATCGTCAAGTCTTGCTTTTGAATTCCTTCAGTGGCATCTATCATCATGATACAAACGTCCGACTCTTCAATTGCTCGAACAGAACGCAAGGTTGAATAATATTCAATGTCCTCAGTAACCTTATTCTTTTTGCGTAATCCAGCCGTGTCAATCAATAAGAAATCAAATCCAAAAGCTGTATAACGCGTATGGATAGCATCACGTGTGGTCCCTGAAATGTCCGTTACAATATTTCTATCATGTCCTGTAATAGCATTGATAAACGAAGATTTCCCAACATTTGGTCTTCCTACAATAGCAATTCGAGGCAGTGAATCTTCTTCCGAAAAATCCACATCTGGTTCAAAGTCTTTTACTACCTCATCTAATATTTCTCCCGTTCCACTACCATTGACAGCAGAAATTTCAAATACATCTCCTAATCCTAACCCCCAAAATTCAGCTGACATTCCGACACGTTGTGTGTTGTCCACCTTATTAGCAACAATAAGCACTTTCTTTTTCGACTTTCGAAGAAGAGAGGCAACCATACTATCCACATCTGTAATACCATCCATCACATCAACGACAAATAAAATGGTATTTGCTTCATCAATCGCTATTTCTACTTGCTTACGAATTTCACCTTCAAAAACATCTTCAGATCCTTTGATATAACCACCCGTATCAATGACAGAAAAATTAATACCGTTCCACTCTCCTTTTCCATAGATACGATCACGTGTAACACCACTCACTTCTTTCACGATAGCATCTCTCGACTCTGTTAATCGGTTAAATAATGTTGATTTTCCCACATTTGGGCGGCCTACAATTGCAATGATATTACTCATGTTTAATCTATTTTAATCAGTGATGTTACGGTTGAAAAAGAAACGCGGTTTTTATTAATAGCCATATTTTTTCAACTTCGTCGCGTCTGCTCTCCAGTCTTTATCAACTTTGACAAACGTTTTAAGAAACACTTTTTTTCCAACAAATGCTTCGATATCTCTTCGGGCATCATAGCCAATTCTTTTTAGCATTGTCCCCCCTTTTCCGATAATTATCCCTTTCTGTGAATCGCGTTCCACAATAATTTGTGCACGAATATGAATAATATCTTCCATTTCTTTGTATTCCTCAATTTCAACTTGACTTGAGTAAGGAATTTCTTTATTTGTATATAAAAATATCTTTTCACGTATCATCTCTGAGATGAAGAAACGTATAGGGCGGTCTGATATATCTTCTTTGTCAAAATAAGGAGGACTTTCTGGCAAAAGTTCGATGATTTTATCCCAAATCCATTCCTTATTAAATCCATGTAAAGCAGAAGTTGGAATAATTTCAGCATTTGGTAATCGCTCTTTCCAATAACTGATGCGTTCAACTACTTTCTCTTGAGTTGCTAAGTCAATTTTATTAATTACTAATAGAATTGGAACATTTAAACGCTGAATTCGTGCTAAAGTCTCTGGATGATTCATTTCATTCTCAAAAATATCAGTGATAAAAATGAGGATATCTGCATCTTGCAAAGATGTCTCAACGTAACCCATCATTTGCTCATGTAGCTTGTATGCAGCATTCACAACACCTGGTGTGTCTGAAAAAACAATTTGGTAATCTTCATCGTTTACTATACCGTGAATACGATGACGTGTTGTTTGTGCTTTTGAAGTGACAATCGACAGTTTTTCGCCTAACATTTGATTCATCAAGGTTGATTTACCAACGTTTGGACTACCGACAATATTTACAAATCCAGCTTTATGAGACATGATACTTTAATGAACTGCAAAATAACGAATAAAATTTGGACTTTGGCTTATTGAAGTTCGCTATTATCAGAATTTTATCGTTCTATAAAGGACTCTTTTTGTATCAAAAGAAAGGCCAAGGTAGTAGAATTGTTTATTTTTATATAATTATTATTTTAGTAGAACTATTAGAGCAGAAATACCGTATTGATAATGGTTTAGATTGTCATTCTCAGAAAAACACGTATCTTTAGCCTTCTAAAATATAAAAACAAACTATGAGAAATATATTACTTATTTTATTCTCACTTATTTCAATAAGTGCGTTTTCGCAAGAAAGGGTTTATCTTGACCTCTCAAAACAAACTGTTCTGAAATTAGCAAGTGAAGTTTACAATGAAGACACACAGTATTTAACTCCAGCGCATTTAAGTGGTTATACCGATTTTTTAAATAGAATTGAAATTATCAAAGTATCCGACGAATATCTAGTAGCAGGTCATTACAAGCTTATTTCAACATTGGATTTAATGAGTAAATACAATCCCGATTTAGACTATGACAAAGGGCCTAATTATGATATTAACACATTTAATCCTTTAAAATATTTTTGGGTAACTGAAAAAGATGGTTCTTCCGATTATTATGGGATCTATCAAACAAATTACTTAATCAGATTATTGCCTAAAAACTAATTAGAAATGAAAAAATTATTCTTTTATAATTCTTTAAAACTAACCTTTTCAAGTGTATTTATTCTGGTAGTCGCTTCTATTTCATTTGGCCAAGGAACAGACTGTAATAGTGCCGACCCATTCTGTTCGGGCACTACCTATAACTTCCCAAATAACACGGGTGTTAATGCGACTAATGGCCCTAACTACGGTTGTGTATCAAATGCGAAAAATCCTGCTTGGTATTATATGAAAATAGCTGAGACAGGTCCAATGAAATTAAATATAAATCAAACGACACAACAAAACGGTGCTGGTTCAGGTCTGGATGTCGATTTTGCAATTTGGGGTCCATTTTCAGATGAAAGTGTCGGTTGTACTGGAATCATGAACGGTTCTACTCCTCCAATTCAGTCCAGTTACTCAACAGCAGCAGTGGAAACGATTGGATTAGGAGTACAAGGAGGAAGCAATAGTATATGTCCCGCTGGAGTGAGTGGTGCAACAACTCCACCAGCAGCAATTCAGGGAGAGTATTATATGGTATTGGTCACCAATTATTCCAACTCAAATGGTTATATTACTCTTAATCAAACAAACGAATCTACTCAAGGAGCAGGTGTTACAGACTGTTCTATTGTAAGCTGTGATATTACAAAAATAGTTGCAACTTCTGTTTGTAACGGCGTCAATACTACTATTTCAGGTGCCGTGACTGTTGCTACAAACATTACTACAGGAACATTAATTATTTCATCTACCTGTGGAGATACCGTTTTCTTTTACCCTCCATTTCCATCAACAGCAGCAGATTTAAACTTTACATTTAATGGCGGTCTTGCAAATGGGCAGGATTGTGTTATTTCAGCGACATTCTCGGACAACCTAGGTTGTGAGAAAAAGGTCACCGTTACGAAACAACAAACGCCAGCTACCCCAATTTTTTATGCTATCGGTGGAACTTGCTCAGGCAGTGGTTCGAATAAAATAACTAATTACGATCCCACACTTACATATACGTTTACGCCAGCAGGTCCAACCATTGGTAATGGCGGTGAAATAATTGGAGCGATAGAAGGCACCAGTTACTCAGTAACAGCGACTAACGATGGATGCTTATCAGAAGCGGCAAGTTTTACCAATGCACCTCAATCACCTCCTCCAGCAGGTCCAGATGCAGAATCTCCTCAATCATTCTGCGATAGTGCTAAAATTTCCAATCTTTTTGTTTCCGGAATGGATGTCAAATGGTATGCGAGCATAACAAGTACCACTACAATGAACCCAACGGATAGTGTTATAACAGGAACGTATTATGTTACTCAGACAGTAAATGGTTGTGAAAGTGAAAAAACACCCGTAGAAGTAGTGATTAACATCCATCCTACTATTGATGCAGGCGCTGATAAAACTATTTGTTTAGGTCAGTCTACTTCTCTAAAAGCAGCAGGCGCTCAAACCTATACATGGACACCAGCTACGGGATTAAATAATGCAACAGGACAGGCTGTTATTGCCAATCCAACTACTGAAACAACTTATATTGTAAAGGGAGTTGATGTGAATGGTTGTGTTGGATATGATTCAGTTACCGTCTTTTTATTGGATTCACCTGATGCAGGATTTGATTACAATCCAAGCTCAGGAACACCTCCATTGGAAGTAGAATTTACAAACACCTCAGGTGCTGCTAACTCTTACCTTTGGGACTTTGGAAACACCTTAAAGAGTAATACTGAAGATGCGTCTTCTATTTACACAGTTCCTGGAGATTACACGGTGATTTTAACAGCTAGCAATGGTTTGTGTAGCGACACTGCAATGGGTATCGTTACCGTTCTTCCATTTCCAAATCCAACCATTGTCATTCCTAATGTCTTCACGCCAAATGAAGATGGTGCTAATGATGCGTTCTTTGTAACGACAACGCTAATTAAAGAAATGCACATGGAAATCTTCAATCGTTGGGGAAATCTAATGACAACATTAAACTCACCTATTGACTCATGGGATGGCGATAGAGCTGCCCCAGGCGTGTACTTCTATAAATATACCATGACGGACTTTAACGGACTATCTTATGAAGGACATGGATTCTTTCACTTAGTTAGAAAGTAAAACAATAATTAGAGGATAAAATAGGGCTGAAAAAGCCCTATTTTTGTATTATTAACTTTTTAAATTATCAAAAATCATTCAATATGAATTTGCAACTAAATAATAGAACAGCAATCGTATGCGGAAGCACACAAGGAATCGGAAAGTGTATTGCACATGAAATGGCAGAGAATGGTGCCAACGTTGTTCTAGTCGCGCGAAATGAAGAGAAACTTAAAGCCGTTGCTGAAACATTAGATACTTCATCAGGTCAAAATCACCACCTATTAATCGCTGACTTTTCAAAGCCAGAAGAATTAGCAATAGCTTTAGATACGTATATTAAAAAAGGTGGTGACGCACATATTCTAGTAAACAATACAGGAGGCCCAAAAGGAGGTCTTGTATTTGACGCAGCAGTAGAAGAGTTTTATGCTGCATTTACACAACACCTTGTTTGCAACCATATCTTGGTTCAGAAACTTGTTCCTTTAATGAAGAAGAATGGATATGGGCGTATTATAAACATTATCTCAACATCTGTTAAACAGCCTTTAAACGGATTAGGTGTATCGAATACAATTCGTGGGGCGGTTGCCAATTGGAGTAAAACTTTAGCGAATGAATTGGGGCAGTTTAATATTACTGTCAATAATGTATTGCCTGGCGCAACCAATACGGAACGTTTAAAATCAATTGCGTCTACTAAATCCGAGAAATCTGGAGAAACGGTAGATACTGTTTTCAACACCATGGCCAATGAAGTGCCAATGAAGCGTATTGCTCAGCCCGAAGAAGTTGCGAATGCGGTTGTCTTCTTAGCTTCTGAAGCAGCAAGTTATATAAATGGGATTAATGTTCCTGTTGATGGTGGAAGAACTAAAAGTTTATAACAATTAGTTCTCCACTCAACATTTTATAATAAGATTATGCAATCACCTTTGGTGCTGCACTTAAAATAGCTTCGCTCGTTTCACCTACGAATTGTTCGAAATTCTTCACGAATTGACTAGCTAATTTATTAGCCGTATCGTCATAAGCTGATTTATCCATCCAAGTAGTTCTTGGGTTTAAAATCTCAGTAGGAACATTATCACATGAAGTAGGAATTTGAAGGTCAAATATTGGCAAAGTCTCAAATTCAACGTTATCTAATTTACCTTCTAAAGCAGCTGTAATCATTGCTCGAGTGTAAGCTAACTTCATACGACTTCCTGTTCCGTATGAACCACCTGTCCAACCTGTGTTGATTAACCACACATTGATAGATGCGTCTTCCAGTTTTTCACCTAATAATTCTGCATATTTAGCAGGGTGAAGTGGAATAAAAGCCTTTCCAAAACAAGCTGAGAAAGTTGATTGAGGTTCTGTTACACCTACTTCTGTTCCAGCCACTTTTGCAGTATAACCAGACATGAAGTGATACATAGCTTGCTCTTTCGTTAATTTAGAGATTGGAGGTAAAACACCAAACGCATCAGCGGTTAAGAAAAATATATTCTTAGGATTGTGACCTATTGAAGGAGTCGCTACATTCTCAATATGATATAATGGATAAGAAACACGTGTATTCTGAGTAATAGAAACATCTTCATAATCTACATCAGCAGTTCCTTCTTTGAAGACTATGTTTTCTAAAATAGCACCAAATTTTATAGCGTCAAAAATTTGCGGTTCTTTTTCTCTTGATAAATCAATCGTTTTTGCATAACATCCACCTTCAAAGTTGAAAACAGTATTATCACTCCATCCGTGTTCATCATCACCAATTAAAAGGCGATTTGGATCGGAAGACAATGTTGTTTTTCCTGTGCCAGAAAGTCCAAAGAAAATAGCCGTATCACCCTCTTTTCCAATATTAGCAGAGCAGTGCATAGAAAGTACTCTTTTCTCATGTGGTAAAATAAAGTTCAAAGCAGAAAAAACACCTTTTTTAATTTCACCTGTATAAGCAGTTCCTCCAATCAAAATAACCTTCTTAGTAAAGTTAAGAACGGCGAAGTTATGTTGTCGCGTTCCATCAATTGCAGGGTCAGCCATAAAACCAGGAACACAGATAACATGCCACTCAGGAGTGAAGTTTTGAATTTCTGTCTTCGTTGGTCTTAGGAACATGTTGTAAGCAAACATATTTCCCCAAGGAACTTCATTAATCGTGCGAATATTCATTCTGTAACGATCGTCTGCACAAGCATATGAATCTCTTACGTATATATCTTTATCTTCCAAGTAATCCATCACTCGGTCGTATAATTTATCAAACTTTTCTGGAGAGAATTTAATGTTGATATCACCCCACCAAACTGCATCTTCAGTTACCGCATCACTAACGATAAAACGATCTTTTGGAGACCTACCTGTAAACTCACCTGTTTCGATTGCAACAGCTCCTGTACTCGACAGCATCCCTTCGCCTAGTAATATAGTGTCTTCTACGAGCTCAGCGGGAGTTAGATTCCAAAATACATTTGTTGAATTTTTTAACCCTATTTGAGACAAATCAGATGACTTTCCTTTTAAACCAAATTCATTCATGTTTTTTACTTTTTAGCTACTTATTGAATTGCAAAGTTAAGGTTATTCTACTTAATTAGATTAATAAATAATGATTATTTACCTATAAAAGCAGCCTCAATAACGTTAAAATTTAGTCTTTAAAAAATAATGCTTTAAGCTCTGTCGCTTCGTCTGGCTTCATTTTTCCAGCTAAAATTAAGCTTAATTGTTTTCTTCTTAAGGCTCCATTAAAACGAGCTATTTCCTCTTTTGTTTCCGGAACAAGTTCTGGAACAGCTACCGGTCTTCCATCGTAACCCAAGGCTACGAAAGTATAAATTGCTTCATTGCATTTAATTCGATCACCTTTGTCATCACGAGGGTCTTCCATAAAAACATCAATAAAAACTTCCATAGAGCTTCTAAAGGAACGAGATACTTTCGCTTCTAATGTTACTATAGCACCATCAGGAATAGGTCGGTCAAATGAAACATTGTTCACGGATGCCGTCGTTACTGTGCGGTGACACAAGCGATACGACGCAACACTCGCGCTAACGTCCATCCAAGCAAGCAATTGCCCTCCAAAAAGATTTCCCATATTGTTGGTTTCGTTTGGAAGAACAACTTTTGTAGTGATGGTTAAGGTATCAATTGCTTTTACTGGATTCATTTTTTAAACTTTTAAAGTTTGTATTCTTACATTCAATTATACAATTGCTCGGCTAATGCACTGATTTTATCATCACTTAAATATTCATCGTAAGGAATCATCTTATCAATATAGCCATTGGGTGTAATTTCAATAATACGATTAGCAACCGTTTGTATTAACTCGTGGTCATGAGAAGTGAATAAAATATTTCCGGTAAAATCTTTCATAGCATTATTCAAAGCTGTAATAGATTCCAAGTCCAAGTGATTCGTTGGTTCGTCCATTATCAATAAATTAGCTTTTGCTAACATCATTTTGGAAAGCATACAACGCACCTTTTCCCCTCCTGATAAAACTTTAGCAGATTTCAACGCCTCTTCTCCAGAAAATAGCATTCTACCTAAGAATCCACGAACGTTTACTTCTTCCTTTTCTTCTTCTGTCTGTGCGTACTGTCTCAACCAATCAATTAAAGAATCACTCGTTTGAAAATATTCTGAATTGTCATTTGGCAAATAAGCGGTTGTAATGGTCGTTCCAAAAACAAACTCACCTGAATCAGCTTTGGCTCTGCCGCTAAGTATTTCAAAGAAGCTCGTTAAAGCCACTGAATTTTTAGAGATGAAAGCGACTTTATCCCCTTTGTTTAAAGTGAATGAAACATCCTTGAACAACACTTCTCCATCTACGGTCTTAGAAAGATTATCTATGGTAAGAATTTGGTTTCCGGCATCTCTTTCTGATGCAAAAGAAATTCCTGGATATCTTCTAGAGGAAGGTTGAATTTCATCTAAATCCAATTTATCTAATAATTTTCTTCTCGATGTTGCTTGCTTTGATTTGGAAGCATTCGCAGAGAAACGAGCAATAAATTCTTGTAATTCTTTTCTCTTATCTTCTGATTTTTTGTTTTTATCAGAACGCTGACGAGACGCTAATTGAGAAGACTCATACCAGAACGAGTAGTTTCCAGTGAACAAGTTAATTTTTGAATAGTCAATGTCGCAAACGTGTGTACATACGGTATCCAAAAAGTGACGGTCGTGAGAAACAACAATCACTGTGTTTTTGAAATCCAATAGGAAATCTTCTAACCATGAGATGGTTTTTAAATCCAAGTCGTTGGTTGGCTCATCTAATATTAAGACATCGGGATTACCAAATAAAGCTTGTGCTAATAAGACACGTACTTTTTCATTACTTGGCAAATCCTTCATTAGCATAGAATGCTTTGATTCTTCAATTTCTAAATTACTCAATAAAGAAGCGGCATCTGTTTCAGCATTCCAACCTTCCATATCAGCAAATTCACCTTCTAATTCCGATGC
Source organism: Taishania pollutisoli (assembly GCA_040394775.1). GTDB lineage: Bacteria > Bacteroidota > Bacteroidia > Flavobacteriales_D > Crocinitomicaceae > 40-80. The sequence goes on along the minus strand of JBEBRN010000003.1, from coordinate 57,304 downwards.
ACGCATACCATCTTCATCCGAGAAATCTGACTTCGCATAAAGCGCGTCTTTCTCCACCATAATTTCATAGAGACGTTTATGCCCCATCATTACGGTTTGAAGAACGGGTATTTCGTCGAACTCAAAGTGGTTTTGGCTTAAAACAGCCATCCGTTTCCCTGGTTCTAAATCAATTGACCCTTTTGTTGGATCTTGATCTCCTGTTAAGATTTTTAAAAACGTTGATTTTCCCGCTCCATTAGCGCCTATTACACCGTAACAGTTACCACCAACAAACTTTAGATTTACTTCATCAAATAAAATTCGTTTTCCGAATTGTAATGATAAATTATTTACTGTAATCATTATAGAATAGAAATTTTGTGCAAAGATACTGTTTCTATTGGAAATAGTTCAAAATGAATTGTTAGTAAGACGAAACATGGATAGCTCAACGATTGATGAACTCAAGTTGCTCCATTAGACAATTCCCTATAATACGGTAATTTTAAAAATATCTTCGTTTTTTTGTTCTCTTTTCTATTTTTCCAAATAGTTCATGAGTTCAGAAAGATTAGGCGAAAGAATGATTTCTGTTCTTCTATTCTTTGCTCTTCCTTCAGGAGTATCATTACTTACCTTTGGCTCAAACTCTCCCTTTCCTGCAGCTGCTAATCTAGATGGCTTAATTTCTCCTCCTGATAAAAGTATACGAACAACAGCTGTTGCACGAGCCGTACTTAAATCCCAGTTATCTGAAAACTGAGCTGTTTTAATAGGAATATTGTCAGTATGCCCCTCTACTAAAATTTCAAAATTATCATCTTTAGCTAAAATCTTGCCCATTTTCTCTAGTGCTTCTTTTCCTTTAGCTTGAACATCTGTTTTACCAGATTGGAACATTAATTTATCAGACATTGAAATATATACTTTACCGTTCTTTATTTCAATAGAAAGTTCATCTGCTTCAAATCCAAGTAATGCATTTTTAAGCATCTGATTTAAGCGATTCGTAATTGAATCACGTCGTGCAATCTCAGCTTCTAGTTCTTTGATTTTTTTCTCACGTTCAAGAACTTCGTTTTCACGAATATTCAAACGTCTCTCCTTTTCTTTTAGACGTTCGTCATATAAATGACCTTGTGTCAAATTTTCTGTAACAGAAGATGAATATTGTTCTCTTAATGAAAGATTAGTTTCCTTTAATTGAGCGTAATCACCTTGCAGTCCTTTGTATTTATTGTCAAGCGCATTGTATTCGCCAATCATTTCTTTATTACGTGTCATTAAGCTGTCATTCTCATCTCTTAAGGTGAGATTCTTTTTCGTCAATTGCTGAATAGTTTCTTCGTGAACCTCAGACAACTCGCACAACGCATCTCTTTCATTCACGACATCTGTCAATCTATTTCCACCGACAAATCCTCCAGCTGGCTTTGATTCTCCGCATTTATATACAGGTCCACAAGCATAAGTAGAAAGTAATACTCCTGATATTAAAAGTATGTTGTGAAATTTCTTTTTCATGATGGTTATTGTGTTGAATGAGGTGCAAATTTAATTAAAAAACAGATATTAAATGATTGAGAATTAATTCAGTTGCTCTTTATTTAATGGTGTCCAATTGATAGTCCTTATAAACTTTGAGCATTTGCTCGGCATCTTTTCCGTCAATCCCCAAGCTATCGGCTATTTCTTTTGCTCTTCTTGCTTGATCCATCTTGAGATTTAACTCACTTGAATCATTGAACAATTGATTTTTCAGAAACAAAGAACTTTCCTTCAAAGCAGGAATCGTATAAACGGTCGTCTTTAGGATGGGATGATAAAGTGCTGAGTTATTCAGAGTTTCTTCTGAAGATAAGTTTTTTCGTTCATTAATCGTTTCAAAGAAAACAATGGCAATACCGACCAAATAGAGGTACTTCAATGCTCCTATTCCTAAACCTCCAAATTTATTAAAGGGAGAAAGCAAAGTCGGTTTGACACCTGCGCTGATTATTTTACCCAAGAAAAAAACACCTACCGCAACAGCAACAAAAGTGAGGAAAAAAGCAATAAATGGTAACATTGAACTCGGCTCCATACCGTAGCTATTGGTCAGCCAATCAGAAGTCATGTCCGAAAACTTAATGGCTGCATATATGCCTAGAAATAAAGATGCAATGGTTGCTATTTGAACAATTAAACCAGTTGTGAAACCCTTATATGCACCGTAACAAATAGGAATTATTAAGAAAATATCTAAGATGGACATTTACGCAGTTTTCCCAAACTTAACTGTTTTTTTTAAATTGAATAAGCAAAAGTGTAATTTAATACTTCAATCTATTGTCCTTTTCAACCTAGATAATAAATATTTTACAGGAACGAAAGTTGCTAAAAGAGAGAGTCCTAAGACAATAGAGACAATCATTAAGCCATCCATAAAGTAAATTTTAATCGGGAAAACATCGTTATTTATATTCGGAATGCGAACGAGTCCAAAATACAATTGAGCCGCACAAATCGCATAACCGAGTATTAATCCGAGTGTAATTCCTTTCATGGCGACCATCATCCCGTTATAGAAAAACACGTTAAAGATGGTTGATTTGGTGGCGCCGAAACTATACATCGTTAATATATCCTTTTTCTTTTCTAACATGCTCATGATAATCGCTGTCATTAAGTTAAATGCCGAAATAATAAACACAAAGACAAGAATGACAACAACAATCATTTTCTCCGTTTTAGAGGTTTTATAAATCAATTCATTTTTTTCAAATTGCGTTTTTACAATCCAGTCCTTTCCCAATTCTTTCTTAAGTTTATCCTGAATTTTTACAATATTCTTCTCTATAGGAACATGTACATAAATACTACTGATGTCTTTGTCATACATCAATTTTTCCTGTGCAAAATCTAACGGAACAACCAATGTCTCCATATTGACATCCCTATTGAAATTATAGGCAGCAGAAACTCTGACGTGTTCATTGTTAAAAGGATTGGAACCAATCTTCATTTTTGCCTCACGCAATGGAAAATATACCTCTAAGTATTCATAATCATCTCTTTCATCGTGAACATAGGCTTGTAGCTTCTCCATAAGTCCCGCACCGACTAAAGCAAGTGGAAATTTATCATTTTGTAAGATTGCTTCTCCATCTACCAAATGGGTTTTCATCTTTGACATTTTCAAAAAAGAAGGTTCCACGCCATACAAATAGGCATTGCTCCATTTCTGTTCATGCTTAAGGATGACGATTTCCTCAATTGCTTGAGAGTATTCAGCTATTTCAGGTAGTTTCAGTTTTTCATAAGGAAAGGCATCTTTATCAAACGTTTTTCCTTTTGCGGAGCGAATAGTTATAGATGCGTCAAAATCGGAGTAGAGCTGTTTGACCATATATTCGATACCGTTGAAGGCACTCAATAATATCACCAATGAAGCAGTAGAAATCAAAATGCCAATCACCGAAATTCGTGTGATAATTTGGATGACATTTTTGCGTTGTTTCTTTTTAAAATAACGCCTAGCTATGTAAAACGGAAGATTGATAATTAATTATTCTTTAAGCAAGCGATCTATTTCCATCGCATAGTCGAGCGAATCATCAATACGGAACTGAAGTTCTGGAATTTTGTGTAAATTTTTCAATTCCTTTCCCACGTCATAACGGATTTTACCAACTTGTTCGTTTATGTGGTCTAGTACTTTTTGGCGATCATCTTTGGTCGAAAGGATACTTACAAAAATACGAGCGATAGACAAATCTGCCGTAACTCGAACAGTTGTTACTGTTACCATCGCTCCTAGGCAAACCTCTCTTGCGTTTCGTTGTAAATGTGTTCCAACAGCCTTTTGGATAATGCTTTCTATTCTACTTTGTCTAATACTTCCCATACTGCAAAGTTAAAGAAAACAACTTTACAAGAAGCTCTTTTAAATGCAATTAATCTTGAAATGAAGAAATCATTCTATCAAAATATGGAAGAATAACAAAAAGTAACTCAAAAAAGGAGTCAATTCGTTTGTGGATAGTATCTTTGTAAGAAAAAATCATGACTTTATTAGACGGAAAAGCGACAGCAAAGAAGATTAAGTTAGACATTGCCCAAAAAGTAAAGATAAGAAATGCGAATGGACAGAAAACGCCTCATTTAGCAGCTATTATCGTTGGAAGTGATGGTGGATCTTTAACGTATGTTTCCAATAAAATAAAAGCATGTGAAGAATGTGGTTTCAAAAGTACTTTGGTACAATTTGAAGAAACAGTTTCTGAACAAACCTTGTTAGAGAAAGTACAGGAACTAAACAACGACACTGAAATTGACGGCTATATTGTTCAATTACCCTTGCCAAAACATATCAACGAAGACAACATATTAATGGCCGTTAATCCTATTAAGGATGTGGATGGTTTTCATCCAGAGAATGTGGGGAAAATGACTTTGGGATTACCGAGTTTTGTTTCTGCAACACCTGCTGGAATTTTAGAACTCTTAAAGAACTACGAAATCGAAACATCAGGAAAAAATTGTGTTGTAGTGGGGCGCTCCAATATTGTTGGTTCACCCATGAGTATTTTACTTTCAAAAAACACCTATCCTGGAAATTGTACCGTAACACTTGCACATAGTAAAACAAAAAACTTAAAAGAAGTTTGTCTAAATGCTGACATTATCATTGCTGCGATTGGTCGTCCTAATTTTATCACTGCTGAAATGGTGAAAGAAGGTGCTGTAATCATTGACGTGGGAACCACTCGTGTAGATGATGTAAGTAGAGAAAGAGGCTGGAGACTTGTTGGAGATGTTGATTTTCAAAACGTTGCGCCAAAAGCATCTTTTATCACGCCCGTTCCTGGAGGAGTAGGTCCAATGACCATTGCTTCTTTAATGATTAACACCTTAAAGTCTTTAGAATTAAGAGGTTTATAACTTTTTTTGAGATTATCAGCGGGGTTTATATGCTACAATTATCTTAGCTTTGTACTATGGATAAAGTTTTGTCTATACTTTTATGTGTATTCACAAGTACTGTATTTTCACAAGTTGTCAACATTGAAAACAGCCGTCTTGGAGATGGAACCTATGGTTTTAGTGGTGCTTTAGACTTGACCCTTTCGGCTCAAAAACAGAAAGATTTATTACTCTCATTCCAATTTAAACCCCTTATTCAATTTAAATTCAACAGTAAAAAGGATATTGTTACCTACGACACCATTATTCCCGACTCTTCTAATTTAAAACATCGAATTATTAAGCCTGTTGATTATAAACACTTGATTTTACTCGTAAATGACATCAAGTATACGGGTGCAAAAGGACAAACATATGCCAATTTTGGCATGTCTCATTTACGTTATTCGTATCGCATTGCAAAATCCATTTGGGAATGGGAATCCTTTACGCAAGTTCAATACAATCAATTATTATTGCAAAAAGTACGTTATGTGATTGGTTCAGGATTTAGAGCAAAATTATTCGATGTCGACGCAAAAGAAAATGAATTCGTCGATCGTGCGATTCGATTATACGTAGGAACGTCTTTATTCTACGAATACGAAGAAATCAACTATAAAGATCGCCCTATCGAGCACGGAAATGCCATGAGATGGAGTACCTATATTTCTTCCTATTTAAATTTCAAACATTTTGAGTTTGCTTCAACCACATATTTTCAACCAAACATCGCATCCTTTAAAGATATTAAATTTTCAGGAGAATACTCCGTATTATTCCGTGTTACAGATCCATTTAGTATCCGTTTTAGTTTGTCACATTACTACGATTCGCGACCACCAGAAACGGTTCTTTCTAGTACCTTTTCCTTTAGTGTTGGGTTTACTTATAAATTAGATAATTTTAAAGTCGACCCTGATAAAATAAAAAAGCTTAAACCCAAAGAAGTACAGCCTATTTTTGAAATACAGGAGGAGTAAACAGAAATGGTCAAAAAATGCATTTTGATCAATACAAAATTGAATATATATATAATTACCCTTAAAGCTCCTGTTTACAACAAAATCACAGGTATATATATTCGCTGAAGTTTAGCGCTAAAATTAAATTAATCCTTTCTTTCCACTAAAAATAGTCGTTCAGTATTATTTTTGTAAATTAGCAATCTTGATTTTATAAATATATGTGGCAAAGAATAGGAAATATCATACTCAGAAATAGACTTTTTGTAATTATTATAATATTACTTCTCACTGTCTTTTTTGGCTATTTTATGCTAACCAATCTCAAGATTGACAATAAGTACGGCAATACACTTCCGGAAGACTCCGAAATCCAACAACAATACCTTAAATTTAAAGAACAATTTGGAGAAGATGGTTCAACACTTGTAATTGCTATCAATAACAAACATTTATATACAGAAAAAAACTTTAAAAAGTGGAAAGAATTAGGAGATTCCATTTTAAAAATGGACGGTGTATTGAGTGTTATCTCAGAAGCTACTCTTTTCACAATAAAAGATAATACAGAAGAGCAAAAATTTGAAGCTCGAAAAATTTATTCCGATCAAACCTTTACTGAAAAATCAATTGACTCCATTCAAAGAGAAGTAAAGAAAAACCCATTATATAATCATCTTTTATACAACGACTCAGCACACGTGTCATTGATGATGATTGGATTAGATGAAAATTATCTAGAAGATCAAGTCAAGCAAAAGTTCGTATTTAAATTAGAAAAGTTAGCCAATTCATATGAAAATAGCCTTGGTCACATGCACTTTGCTGGCTTACCTCACATTAGAATTGTCATTGGTAAGCGAATAGTTAATGAGATGTTCCTATTTATGGGATTATCACTTTTAGCATCTTGTCTATTTATCTTTTACTTCTTCCGATCTTTTAGAGTGGTCTTTATGTGTCTTGGTATAATTGCCATAGCGGTCATTTGGGCATTAGGAATGGTTGGCTTATTTGATTTTCGACTATCTATCGTAATGGCATTAGTTCCTCCGTTAATGGTGGTGGTTGGAGTCCCCAACTCCGTCTTGTTCTTTACGACCTATCATCAAGAATATCAAATAAGTAAGAATAAAATTCGTGCGATAAGTACAATGACAAAAAAGATGGGAGGTGCAACCTTTCTCACCAATTTAACCACCGCTGTTGGATTTGTGACTTTTACAAGCTCTGAAAAATTAATGGAGTTTGGTGTTATTTCTTCCATTAATATCATGGTAGTCTTCGCTCTGTCACTGTGTTTAATTCCAATTCTACTAAGTTATACATCTGCACCAAAAAGTAGGCACGTAGCACATCTTGACAGAAAGTCATCAACGGGAATAATCGACACTGTGGTTCATCTTGTCACTCACCATAGAAAAGCCATCTATTTCACGACCGTTATTTTAAGTCTTGTATTCATTCTTGGCGCTTTTAATATCAAAGCCACAGGTAATCTTACAAGTGATTTACCCAAAAATGATCCTATTCTAAAAGACTTAAAATATGTCGAAAGAGCGTTTGGAGGTACAATACCATTTGAAATATTAGTAAACTACAAAACACGTGGACGTCTTTTTAAGAATGAAACTTTTGAAAAAATAGAAGGAGTACAAAATGCGCTATATGAAGACAGCCTATTTTCCAAATCAATTTCTTATGTTGACTTCCTAAAAGTCATTAATATGGCTATGTATAATAATGATCCTGAATATTATACACTAATATCTAATAGAGAAAAACTAAAGCTAAAAAGATATTTAGAAAAATTTGACATTACAAATGCGAATGGTTCTTCAATGAGTTTGAAAGAGCTAATTGACACCGCAAACACAACTATACGGATTCGAACACAAATGAAAGACATTGGTTCATCTGATGTCAGAGAAAAAGTAGAAAAAGTCCGTGTTAAGATTGATAGTATTTTAAATCCCGACAAACATCAAATCGAGTACTATTATTCTTTTATAAAGAAAGGAAAGAAAAACTACATAGATTCATTACTAAATGAATTCAGCTATATTCAAAACTCACTTTCATATCAAATCAGCAATGGAGATGAAGAATTGCAATATGAACTAGATATGGATCCTGATAAGATAAGGGATTATTACAGCAAGCCTTATTTTAAAAACAAATTACGCGCTTCAATTGACGGTGAATATTATGATTCAGTTATTACAGGAACATCTGTTGTGGCTGCGGAAGGAACGAAGTATTTATTCATTAATATGTTAGAGAGTATCATCTTCGCAATTGTTGCTATTTCAGCATTAATGTCACTGTTATTCAATTCTTGGAGAATGACTATCATTTCGATGATACCGAATGTTATTCCATTGATTTTCATTGCAGGATTCATGGGCTTCTTCAATATTAATTTAAAGCCATCAACACTTCTTGTTTTTGGTGTTGCTTTGGGTATCACCGTTAACAATGCAATCATTTTCTTAGCAAAATATCGACAAGAATTACGTCGAAAAAAATGGGATAATAAGAGTACTATCATACAGTCACTTAGAGAAACTGGATTAGGTATGGTCTATTCATCCATCATTACCTTCTTTGGATTTGGCATGTTCTGCTTCTCACAATTCGGTGGAACACAAGCCATGGGATTACTCGTGTCTCTAGCAATTCTTGTTGGTGCTATCACAAATGTTTTGCTACTTCCATCTCTGTTATTATCACTGGAGAAATTCGCAACAACAAAGTCGTTTAAAGAGCCTTATTTTGAAATCTACGACGAAGAAGAAGATATTGAATTAGATAATCTAAAATTATAACAAAGTAAAGAATCCTTATTCTTCTACTACACTAAAAAAAATAAAATGAAAGGAATTATCTTAGCCGGAGGTTCCGGAACCCGCTTGCATCCACTCACTTTGGCAATTAGTAAACAATTAATGCCAATCTATGATAAGCCGATGATTTACTATCCACTATCGGTTTTAATGAATGCAGGAATTCGTGAAATACTTATTATTTCAACACCTCACGACATGCCTTTGTTCCAAAAACTATTAGGTGATGGAAAAAAATATGGTTGCACTTTTGAATATAAAATTCAAGAGGTACCAAACGGGTTAGCACAAGCTTTTGTTATTGGTGAAGAATTTATTGGCAATGACTCTGTCGCACTTATTTTAGGTGATAACATCTTTTATGGTGTTGGAATGGGGAACTTGTTGAGTGAGCATCTTCATCCAAATGGTGGTGTTGTATTTGCTTACCATGTTTCTGATCCTGAAAGATATGGTGTGGTAGAATTTGATGATCATTTTAACGCGCTTTCCATAGAAGAAAAACCAAAACAACCCAAGTCCAATTTTGCTGTTCCTGGCCTCTATTTTTACAGCAATAATGTGGTGGAAATTGCTAAAAATATAAAGCCATCAGCAAGAGGAGAATACGAGATAACAGATATTAATGCTGAGTATTTACGTCAGAATAAATTGAAAGTCGTTGTTTTAAACAGAGGGACAGCATGGCTAGACACTGGCACATTTGCATCTTTGATGCAAGCGGGTCAATTCGTTCAAGTTATTGAAGATCGCCAAGGTTTAAAAATTGGTTGTATTGAAGAAGTAGCTTACAGAAAAGGATTTATCACGAAAAATCAACTAAAAGAATTAGCCACACCTCTTTTAAAGTCAGGTTATGGAGAGTACCTCATGAACATTATCAAATAAAAATGGAATTACTATCCACCTATTTAAAGAAGGTTGAAAAAGAAATTATTCAGATAGATTTTCCATCTTCTCCGAAGGATTTATACGAACCACTGACCTATTTCTTAGGAATTGGAGGCAAGCGAATTCGCCCAATATTAACATTAATCGGAGCAGAAATGTTTGGAGAAACATCGCAAAAAGTACTCGATGTTGCCCTAGGAATAGAATTATTTCACAACTTCTCCTTACTTCATGACGATATCATGGATAACGCTCCACTACGAAGAAGTTTTATCACTGTTCATGAAAAATGGAATACCAATACTGCCATTTTAAGTGGAGATACATTATTCGTTAAGGCGATGGAGTATATCTTAAAAGGACAATCCGACAATCTGAATCGTCTTTTCTTAACGACAGCCAGAGAAGTATGCGAAGGGCAGCAGTACGATATGGATTTCGAAAAGCGTTCCGACGTGTCTATTGATGAGTACATTGAAATGATTCGATTAAAAACCTCTGTATTAATTGGATGTGCCCTACAATGTGGTGCAATTGTGGCTGGAGCAACCGACGAAGATCAGGAAAAGTTATACCAGCTAGGAGTCAATATTGGCTTAGCATTTCAGTTACAAGATGATCACTTAGATACGTTTGGTGCAAGTTCGAGTGTCGGTAAATCTATCGGTGGTGACATCTTAAGTAACAAAAAAACATTTTTATATCTAAAGGCGAAATCACTCGCTTCAGAAAAACAAAAGCACCAATTTGATGTGCTACTTGATGAAGAGAATCCAACCAAGAAGATTAATGAGACAATTACACTCTATAACGAATTAAATATTGCTTCACTTTCAAAAGAAAAAATTGAATTCTATTTCCAAAAAGGTATTTCTTTTCTAGATGAAATTCATCTTTCTGAAGAGAAGAAGGCTCCATTACGAGAAATGATTGAATATCTATACAAAAGGAACTACTGATAAAACTAAAGACCATGAAAATCTGTAGAAGAGAAACATTTAACGCAGCACATAGACTTCACAACCCTTCATTTGATGAAGCAACTAACAAGCGCATTTTCGACAAGTGTAACAACGCGAATTATCACGGACATAACTATGTTTTAGAAGTATGGTTAGAAGGTGATATTGACCCAGACACTGGATATGTAATCGATTTAAAAATCTTAAAGGAAATTATATTTGAAGAGGTTATGGAACGTTTTGATCACCGTAACCTAAATTTAGACTGTCCAGAATTTGTATCACTCATTCCAACAGCCGAAAACATTGCCGTTGTAATTTGGAACTATCTTCGAGAACGTATTGAAAGTAAATACCAGATAGAAATACGTCTTTGGGAAACAGATAAAAACAGCGTTTGGTATAATGGAAAGTGACAAAATCACTTTCCATTCAAAATCTATTCACTCTGTGAAAGAGTAAATTAAATCAATACTTTCTTACAATTATATGATGAGATTTTGTGTGCCGAAGAACTTCTTATCTTTATAAAGCTTAGAAGTACTTCAACTACAAAATGAGTGCTTATTCAATCACTGCTCGCACAGCTGTCCAGCCTTTCGTGCTTTTTTCTTTCTCGAAACGAACTTTTTTACCAATTCCTGGTACTCCAGTAATATTATTCTGATGAACAAAGAAGCTTTCGCCATCTGGTGTTTTAATGAACCCGTAACCTTTTGACTCATCGAAATAATTCATCGTTCCTGTAAGGAATGGATCTATTTCTTCTTTATCTCTCTTTGGTATACCGATTTCAATGTTCTTAGCCTTAATCTCTTTCTTATCCTTTGGATCTGGTGGTGTATCACGTATAACTCCATTCTCGTCAACATACGCAATCATACTTTCCCAACCTTCATTTGTTGTGTTTTCCTTACGGAATTCTCTTTTCGATACTTTTTCTTTCTTCTTTTGTATCTTCTTTTTTTCTCTTTCTTTTTTGCTATAGGTTTCTGCCATAATTTATTTTACTGTTAATTAATTAATGCTTAAATTTTCTGTTCTTCCAAGGGTACGCAATATTCTAATGTGTCCTGCAACAGCAGAAAAAAGCGATTTATTAACATGATAAGGAGCGTTAAACTCTTTAGCCGTACGTTCTACAATCTTACCAATATTACGATAATGAACGTGGCAAATGTTTGGAAATAAATGGTGTTCTATTTGATTCGTCAATCCTCCAAGATACCAATAAAGGAGCTTATTTTTAGGAGCAAAATTACTTGTCGTTTCTAGTTGATGTAAATACCAATTCGAGTTCATTTGCTCATTTTCATCTGGTTGTGGGAATTGTAAATTTGGTACAACGTGTGCCAATTGAAACACTGTGCTCAATACAACTCCTACAATTACATGCATTAAAATGTAACCAAGAAGAATCCATAATGGTGAAAATGGAGCCATTATCATTGGTAAAACTAAAGAGTACATAAAGTAAAATAATTTCGAAGGAATTAATTTCAACACGTGTAGACGATATTCTCTTTTCGTTTGAATAAGTCCTTTTTTATAATAGTCTTTTGCTTTTAAAAAATCTTTCGCTGTTATCCACCAAAGCGTCAATATGGCATAAAAAGGCCAGATATACAGATGCTGATAGCGATGAAATTTAAAACGTTTATCATAAGGAGAAAAACGGAATAAATACAATGGCGCATCGATATCTTCATCATGACCATGAATGTTCGTATAGGTATGATGTAAGACATTGTGTTGCATTTTCCACATAGCGCTACTACATCCAAGAAAGTCTAATGTGTGACTTAGAAAGTAACTCATGAAACGATTGTTGGTATAGGCTCCGTGATTAGCGTCGTGCATAACGCCCATTCCTATTCCACCCATTCCTAGTGCGCTTACTACGTATAGTAAAACAGCAATGAGAGGAGAGTCAATAAGGCCAAAACACAGAAGTCCAATAGGAACTGTGTAAAGTGTTAACATCACCAATGTTTTTAAAATCATGTTGATATTTGCTCGCTTACTAGCCTTATTCATCTTAAAATATAAGTTCACTCTTCTTTTTAAAGTTTTTGTGAACTCTTTTTCGAGCGTCTGAGAAAATTGAAGATGTTTGATATGTTTAATCTTTAAATTAATATTTCGTCGAGTGTCTAGTAATTTACGATCTAATTACCTCTCTTTCTTCATAACAAAGGGAAATACTCATAATCGTAATAAATAAAATGGATGAAAAAAAGAAAGGAAAAAAACAATAATTTGTTCTTAGTCTAAACTAAATTCTAGCACCAATTCATTTAATAGAGCACTATTTTATTATGCAAAAGTAGTCTATTTTTTTCAATTTACGAAATAATCCTTGAAATAATTCGCTTTATAAAATACAGTGCTGAACGTTATCCTGATGGTTATCTAAAATGGTAATAGTAAAACGTTTAGCAAATAAGACACTAATTTTTCAGTTGTTAAATAGCACTGAGTATTGACGGTCAATGCTTTAGTCGAAAGAACAATGTATAACCTTCAATTTAAATCTAAGACAACTTTCTCCAGAAATATTAAATTTCGACTAAAATCATCTCTGCTAAACAACTTTTTCCCTATGTAATGATAACAATTTAATAACCCAAAATTCTTAAATAATCCTCAGCAGTTTGTTCTTCTGAGAAAATACTGGTTTGAATTTTACCATTATCATCTCGTTGAATTAAAATATGTTTTGGCTCCGGAATTAAACAGTGTTTCAAACCGCCAAATCCTCCTATTGTTTCTTGATACGCTCCTGTATTAAAGAAGCCGATATAAAGCGGATTATTTTTATTGAATTTTGGAAGGTAAATGGCGTTTGAATGTTGCTCAGAGTTATAATAATCATCACTATCACACGTCAATCCTCCTAGTAAAACGCGTTCATAATCATCGTTCCAACCGTTAATTGGCAGCATGATGAAACGTTTATTAATCGCCCATGTATCTGGCAGGTTGGTCATGAAAGAGGAGTCAATCATATTCCATTTCTCCCTATCGTTTTGTTGTTTTTGATGTAATACTTTGAAAATAGCACCGCCACTTTCACCGACTGTAAACGATCCAAATTCAGTTAATATATTGGGCTCTGGAATCTCGTTTTGGGCACATGTATTCTTGATTTGTGTTAAAATTTCTTTCACCATATAGGCATAATCGAAATCAAACGCTAAAGATTGCTTAATCGGAAATCCTCCTCCTAAATTCAGATACTCTAAATCAGGACAAAGCTTCTTTAAATCACAATAAACACGTAATACTTTGGCTAATTCGTTCCAGTAATAAGCATTGTCATTGAGCCCTGTATTAATAAAGAAGTGTAGCATCTTGACTTTTACACGTGGATTTTCGTTTAAAATTGCTTTGTATAAAGGAACAATATCTCTATATCGTATTCCTAAACGAGAGGTGTAGAACTCAAATTTAGGTTCTTCTTCTGATGCTATACGAATACCAATGTTTAAATCAATGTCTTCATCTAGTCTAAGAAGATCTTGGATTTCTTGTGTATTGTCAATAATAGGAATGACATTTAAATCCGTTTCTTTAATTAAGCTAATAATATTATCGATATACTGCTTTGGCTTGTAGCCATTACAAATAATATATCTCCCAGAAGTCAGTTTTCCTGAATTATAAAGATTCTTGACAATATCAATATCAAAAGCGGAAGATGTTTCAATGTGAACATCATTCTTTAAAACTTCGTTTAAAACAAAAGAGAAATGAGAGCTTTTAGTACAATAAGAATAATAATAATTACCCGTATACCCAATATGATTCATGGCTTCTCTAAACCATCCTTTTGCTCGCTGAATATTATATGAGATTTGTGGTAAGTAATTAAACTTTAGTGGCGTTCCATATTGTTGAATTAAATCCATTAAATCAATCCCATGAAAAATTAAATTATCATTATTCAAATTAAATTCATCTTGAGGGAAATCAAATGTCTGGTCAATTAAATCAAAATACTTCGTTCTCATTTATTACTGCAATTTATTATTGGTTGAATATTTATACTTATACTTCAAAATTACTGTAATGTTACCAAAACATTCATAAATTTTTGAACATACAGTTTTGCTTGATAATTGGTACAGTTGTAATTGTTTAAAACGATAGCGAAAGATAACTCCCTACCCGAGGTTGTCGTTGCATAACCTGCGTACGATTTAATTCTTCTCATAGTGCCACTTTTAGCGTGTATCTTACCATGTGCCAATTGATTTTTACACACATCAGATAAAGTACCGCTCTCACCTGTCACAGGAAGCGATGAATAAAAAGAAGTGTAATTTGTACTTTTATACATGAAATTCAAAAGAGAACATAAATGTGAAACACTCAGTGCATTCGAACGAGACAACCCACTTCCATCCATTAAAAAGAGTCCTTTTGATGGAATTGATTTCTGCCAAAAAATGGCTTCCTCCTTCATTCCATTATCGTGTGAACCATCGCCGTTTTTGTAATAACCTAAAAGACAAGTTAATTGTTCTGCAAACATATTCACACTATGCATATTCGTCCAATTAATAATTTGAGAAATCGTAGCACCTTTATACGTAAAAAGTAATGGAAATTGACTATATCTATTTTTGTCTAATTTATTTTCAAATAGCAAGTTCCGCGCACAAACGACACTATCCGAAATAGTAATTCCAGCTTGTTGAAGTGTGTTTTTAAACTCATACGCCACTTGAAATTCAGGATCAGGTAAACTACCACGAATCGTTATCATAGTTGATTTTTGCAAGGTTCCTATTCCAATTCTCTCGTTTTGATAAGGCGCTCCATAGATATATGAATTATCGCCTGTTACATTTGCCGCGGTGATATAATTAAAAAACTTTAGACCTGGAACCTCTGGCGTCATTTTTGTCACTGTTGCTGGAGTACCCCAAACACCCGTTTGCATTCTGAAAGTTAACACATTATCAAAAATCGATAACCCAGAAGGATAAGCTCCGTAAGCATTTCCTATATCCGACCAACTCCAGCCATCTGGACATCCCTTGTAACCAAATTCAGAAGCATCGCCAATGATTGCTCCCGTTATTTTAGTGATTCCTTTTGCTCTAATTGAATCACTCCATACTTTCAAGAAATCACGACTTTCAACTGTCTTAGATGTTGTATATTTACTTCCAAGTGTAGGATCTCCACCTCCACGAATCCAAATATTTCCGTATAAAATACTATCTTTAACCTCTCCGTCAATATAAAAACGTGTTTCTAATTGTTTGTCTCCTAAAAGGGAAATAGCTGCAGCAGTTGAAAATAATTTTGTCGTCGATGCAGTAGCAATAGAAAAATGGTCGTTTAAGCCATAGATTTTTTCGCCCGTTTTTGAATCATAAACAGCAACAGAAACCATAGCATTTGAAAAATTAGTATTTTGAGCAATATCTGTTACTGTTTTCTCTAAGTTATTAACTTGAGCAAATGTAATATAGTGGAGAAAAAAAAGAATTAAAGCAAGTGTGTATTTTATATTCATTTAAAAGGCATTTGATTTTTAGGAGATTAAATCCTTCATTTTGTTGATGCAAAGTTATAAAACAATTAACTTTGTACAGCCAAATATCCGCTAATGATAAGAATTTTACGAATTGTTAACCGTTTTAATATTGGCGGACCCACTTATAATGCTACTTTTCTAACTCGTTACCTTTCAGATGAGTTCGAGACGTTATTAATTGGTGGACTGCCCGAAGAAGGAGAAGCTGACTCATTGTATATCTTAAAAGAATACGGTGTTGACCCGCTATTGATTCCGGAGTTAAAACGCACACCCAATTTTAAATCAGATTCAGAAGCTTATCGAAGAATAAAAAAGATAATCGAGGAATTTAAACCTGACATCGTTCATACACACGCCGCAAAAGCTGGAGCTATAGGACGTAGAGCAGCAAAATCATGTAACGTTCCTGTTATTGTTCATACATTTCATGGACATGTATTTCACTCCTACTTTGGTAAATCAAAATCCTACATCTTTAAAATTATTGAAAGATACTTGGCGCATATATCAACAGGTATTGTTGCGATTAGTAATGAACAAAAGAAAGAATTAGCTGGAGATTTTAAAATCTGCAAGACAGATAAAATTCAAGTCATTCCTTTAGGTTTCGACTTAGAGAAATTTCATTTAAATGCTCCTTTAAAAAGAGTTGAGACAAGATCTAAATATAATCTAACAGATAATCAAACAGCCATCGCTATCGTTGGTAGGTTGGCGCCGATTAAAAATCACACCTTCTTTTTAGATGTGGTAGAAGAAATCCTTCAAGCAGTTGATCCTTGCAGTGTGAAGTTTTTTATTGTTGGAGATGGAGAACTAAAAGAAATAATTGAAAAAAGAGTTACGCTAATTAACGAAAAGTATGAAAGCCAACCTATTCTTATGACTTCATGGATTAAAGATATTCCTTCCTTTAATGCAGGAATGGATATTATGTGTCTCACCTCTAAAAATGAAGGGACACCCGTTAGTCTAATAGAGGCCCAGGCAGCAGGTGTCCCCGTGATTTCTACCAATGTAGGTGGTGTGAAAGATATTGTTGACGAAGGCAATACGGGATATATTGTTGAAAGTCAAAGTGCATTCGTTGAAAAATTGTTATTTTTGATTAAAAATAAAGAAATTCGAGAAAAAATGTCACAAAATGGTTGGAGTTACGTAAAGGATAAATTCCATTATACCCGTTTAGTGAAAGACACTGAAGCGTATTATCGAAAATTATTAAAAACAAAAGGTATAAAGTGCTAAAATACAAACATATACTATATATTCTAACCTTACTGATATCACTTAGTTCATGTGGAATTAACAGCGATATTATGTTTCGTTCACCCAAAGGAGATAATTCAAACAAGCAATCAAAATATTATGAAATCGTCAGCCCTGATTCATTACCACGTGAAAGAGAAGAGGATTATCGATTAACAATAGATGATAGAATAACTCTTACCGTTTCACCTAATGACGGGAAGCAAATAATTGAAAACATGACGAACACTGCTCAGAGCAATACTTCTTCAGGTGGGACATCTAACAAAATGGAATACACAATTCGCACAGACGGTTTTGTCAACTTGCCATTGATTGGTGAAGTACGGCTAAATGGTTTAACTATCAAACAAACAGAAGATACACTGAAAGCTCGATTTTCGGAATTTTATATTGATCCTTTTATCATTGTGAAAGTCGTTAATAAACGTGTGATTGTATTTCCTGGAGGAGGTGGAGATGCAAAAGTCGTTTATCTTAGTAATAACAACACGCGCCTAATGCAGGTTCTTGCAGAGGCAGGAGGTATTTCACAACGAGGGAAAGCGAAATCGGTCAAATTAATGCGCTATGTAAATAATAAGCGAATGATTGTTCCTATAGATCTTTCTACATTAGATGGATTAGCGTATGCAGACATCATCGTACAAGGAAACGATTATATTTATGTAGAACCAAACCCAAGAGTGATGCGTGAAGCACTCCAACAAGCAACACCATTCTTCTCTTTTGTAACGTCGTTGTTATTATTTATCAATTACTTCAAATAAACTACTTTGAAAAACTACAGTCATATCAACAAAGAGTTTAACCCCCAGATACTCAAAACAATTCTTAAACGCCATTGGTATTGGTTGATTATCATTCCTGCAATCTTCCTTACCTTAGGTTTTATCTATCTTAGATATACTAAACCTGTTTATGAGTCTAGTGCTGTCATACAAATTCAAAATGACGATCAAGGAAAACAGATTTTAGAAATTGAAAATATTAATAATACAAAAAGCATACTATCATCCAATATTGAGCTTTTAAAATCTCCGGTTCTTCTTGAAAGTGCCATAAATAGGTTAAATCTGGATGTTTGTTTCTTTAATAAGGGAAATGTTATCACTAGTCAAATTTATGGTGGAAATTCACTTTGCTATAAAGATTTGACTATAAAAGACTCAACAATAATTGAGAGAAAAATCAGTATAACTTATAACAATAAAGACACTAAGAATCTCTCCGTCCACTATGAGCTTGCTGGAAAAGTCTATTCGATTCCATTTTCCATTGGAGAAAAAATTATTACACCACATTTTGAGCTAATATTAGATTGTAATACTGGATTTTTTGAACCTATTCGTGAGGGAAATATTTACTTTGTTATTAAGAATATAGGTTCACTAACAACTCAATTTGGTCCTAGCTTGAAAATTGTACCTGTCAATCAAGAAGCACAAACGATTGATATACGATTTGAATCTGATAATGCTAGCTTAGCACATGATGTTGTTAGCGCAGTAGTCGAAGAGTTCTTTGTTTTTGATGAATTATTAAAGAAAAAAAGTGCTGAAAACGTCATTAATTTTTTAAATAATCAACTCGACTCATTATCGAAAGAGTTAAATATAGCCCGAGATAGTATCGTGTTTTTCCAACAAAGAAATAAATTAAATAACCCTGATAATGCTGCAGAACAATTAATTCAAAAATTAGATACCTTAGATGATAATCTTTTTCAGCTGAGTAATAGATTGTCTATTCTTAAGAGTATTAAATCAAGAATCAATTCCGTTGTGAGTGAAAGTCAGTTAGAAATCATTCTGATTGAGGTACAAAATGAGAGATATTCAGGTACAATAGGAGGGCAGATTGAGGATCTTAAAAAAATTATAGCAGACAGAGACCAATTATTAACGCAAGTTCAAAAAAGCAATCCTGAAATAATTAACAAAGAAAAATTAATTCATCAAAAAATTAATGAGGTCAAAAAATCCATTGAGATTTTAGTGAGTAAACTAGAACGTTCCTATCAATTGTCTAAAGACAAGAAAGCTTCATTAGAAGCAGATTATTTATTGATGCCTGAAAAGAAAATTGAATTTACACGATTGAAATCAACCGAGGAATTGTACGCTAAATACTATTCGATGTTGATGGAAAAGAAAACACAATATGCTATTTCAAACGCAGGTTATCAGCCAAGTAGTAGAGTCTTAAGTAAAGCTACCGTAAATTCATCTCCTATAAAGCCAAACACAACAATGATTTATACGTTATGTGCTTTCTTAGGAATAGTTATTGGACTTATCATACTTGCAGTTAAGTATATCTTTTATAATATAATAGATACTATAAAAGATATTGAGCTACTCCTTCATGGAAAAGTAAATATTATTGGAGAGATTCCTCAGGTAACTATGAGTTCTGAACACTCACTGATAAAAGTGAAGAAGAACAAGGCAACAAGATTATCGGAAATTCTAAGAAATCTTCGCTCAAATATTCAATTTATAAATTCTAATTACAAAACTATTTCTGTCTCTTCAACAGTTTCTGGAGAAGGAAAAACATTCGTTACATTAAATCTTGCCGCAATTATTGCTCACTCTGGTAAAAAAGTAATTTTAATTGATTTAGATTTACGGAAGCCGAAAATTCATCTTGGGTTTAATACCACTAATATTACTGGTGCTTCAAATTATCTAGCCAATCAAAATACCTTAGACGAATGCATCAAACATACGGAAATAGAGAATTTGGATTTAATGACCGCAGGTACTATACCTCCAAATCCAAGTGAGTTAATTTTAAAAGCCGAATTTGACAAGCTCATCGTTGAGTTAAGTCAACGCTATGACGTTATTATCATGGATACACCGCCAGTAGGAATTGTTTCGGATGGTATTCCTATTATGTCAAAAGTAGATGTCCCGATTTATGTTTTCAGAGCAGGGTATTCAAAACGAGAGTACACTAGACAAACTAGTGAAATTATTCGTTTATTAAAGCTAAAATCAATTAACGTAGTTCTTAATGGTGTTAAAAACAACAGTGGATCCATTTATGGCTCCTATGGAAGAAATAGCTACTATGTAAAAAATTATTATATCGACGAAGAAGAATGAGTGTAGAAAGATTTGCAATAGAAGGACTGGCATTAATAACAGCAAGACAATTTAAAGATGAAAGAGGATATTTCTTTGAAAGTTATAATCAGAAACAATTAAATGAAATTTTAGGCACCAACCTTTCATTCGTACAAGACAATGTCTCTGTATCTAAGATAGGTGTAGTCAGAGGATTGCATTTACAAGCCCCTCCTTTTGGACAAGGAAAATTAGTACGTGTATTAAAAGGATCAGTTATAGATGTTGCTGTTGATATTCGAAAAAACTCACCCACATACGGTCAACATGTTGAAGTCCTCCTATCTGCAGAAAATGGTTGCCAATTCTGGATTCCAGAAGGATTTGCACATGGTTTCTCTGTGTTAGAAGAGGATACTATTTTCTCCTATAAATGTACTAATTACTACAATCCAAGTGCTGAAATGGGAATTCGATTTGATGATCCAGAACTATCTATCGATTGGCAAGTCGCTAATGAAATTGTAAATAGTAAAGATAAGGATTTGCCATTTTTAGCTAATTTCGCATCTCCTTTTTAAAAACAAGCAGCATCCACGATGGAAATATCTATCTTAATAAATTACGGTGGTTTTTTTTTAGCAGGCATTCTTATTGCCCTTATTGCTAACAAACTACTATTACAGTTCTCTACCACCTTAGGAATACGGAATAAAAATGATGTTATGGTGCGATGGAGTAATCAATCTAAACCCTCTCTTGGTGGCGTCAGTTTTTTTATTGTTTTTTTCTTTACTTTTTTAGCGTATGCTATTTTTTATTCTGAAAAAGAAGATATTTTCTCTAATAAAGAATTTATCGGATTGTTACTTGGCGGTATTCTCTCTTTTGGAATGGGACTCGCTGATGACGCCTATAACACGAAGCCTTTATTGAAATTATTCGCTCAAATTTCGTGTGGTCTAATCATTTCCTTCTTTGGTGTCAATATTGACTTAACATCATACGTAATTGTCAACCAAGCAATCACCGTTTTATGGGTGATAATTCTGATGAATTCCTTAAATATGTTGGACAACATGGATGGTATTACAGCAACAGTAGTAACATTCATTTTACTTTCGTGTTTGTCCATCAAATTCTATTTTGACGGCTATATCATTGATATTTGGGTTATTATATTAATTGCGCAAATTGGTGGATTAATCGGATTCCTCTACTACAACATTCATCCATCTAAGATTTTTATGGGTGATGCAGGCAGTCAGTTTATTGCCTTCTTTGTGGCATTTTATTCCGTGAAGTATCTTTGGAATGGCGCCACTCAATATTATGAAGCATCTCCTATAAATGGATTATTAATTTGTTTTGTTGCCTTTACACCTGCCTTCGCCGATACATTGACTGTTATTATCAATCGTTTGAGAAGAGGTCAGTCACCGATGGTTGGAGGAAAAGATCATACGACACACCATTTAGTATATGCCGGGTTAAAGGATTTACAGGTATGGTATGTATTTTTGGCAATATCTGCTATATCCTTTGTGATGAGTACTTTTATGTTTTTCTCAAAAGGCAATGCGGTGTATTATCCTTTTATAATTGGACCGATTTTCACAATTAGCGTGTTTGTCATTTTATTCACTATTACGCAGCGCTTTAAAAGTTCTAAAAAAGATTAATTCAAACAAATTAATTGGATTCGTTGCTATTTTTAATCCTATTTGTATATTTGCACACCAAAAGATTTTTTAAATCTTGGTCCTATAGCTCAGTTGGTTAGAGCACCTGACTCATAATCAGGTGGTCCTAGGTTCAAATCCTAGTGGGACCACTTCTAAATCAAGCACTTACAGAAATGTAGGTGCTTTTTTATTTCAACTCTTCTTTCAAATAATCTTTTGTGTACGAGTGTACTTTGCTCTTAATCATCTTTTCAGGCGTTCCAGAAAATAATATTTCACCACCTTTTCTACCTCCTTCTGGACCGACATCCACCAAGTAATCGGCCACCTTAATAATATCTAAATTATGCTCAATGACCAAAACAGTATTGCCTTCGCTCACCAACCTTTGAAGCACATCCAATAATACACGAATGTCTTCAAAATGCAAACCAGTAGACGGTTCATCTAATATGTAAAATGTTTTTCCAGTACTTTTCTTGGAAAGTTCTGTCGACAATTTAATACGTTGCGCTTCACCGCCCGAAAGTGTGGTGCTCGCTTGTCCCATTTTGATGTAGCCTAATCCAACAGAATCTAAGGTTTGAACTACGCGATGAATACTCGGAATATTTTCGAAAAACTTAACCGCATCGGAAATAGGCATGTCCAACACATCACCGATAGATTTTCCACGATAACGAATCTCCAATGTTTCACGATTGTAACGTCTTCCATTACATTCATCGCAATTCACATAAACATCGGGCAAGAAGTTCATCTCGATTAATTTTACGCCTGCGCCTTTGCATGTTTCGCAACGTCCACCAACTACGTTGAATGAAAATCGTCCCGGTTTGTAACCTCTAATTTGGGATTCTGCCAGTTCGGAGTAAAGACTACGAATCTTATCAAAAACTTTCGTATACGTCGCTGGATTGGATCGCGGTGTGCGGCCAATTGGGGTTTGGTCAATTTCGATGACTTTATCAATGTGTTCTAATCCTTCAATTTTTTTGTACGGAAGCGGTTTCTTCACGCCATTATAAAAATAAGCGTTCAATATCGGGTACAACGTTTGATTGATGAGTGACGATTTTCCACTTCCTGAAACTCCAGTAATACACGTAAAAGTTCCCAAGGGAATTTCTAAGTTGACATTTTTTAAGTTGTGTCCCGTTGCACCAAAAAGTTTTAAAAACTGACCGTTTCCTTTTCGTCGTTCTGCTGGAATTTCAATTTTTAATTCACCTTTGAGATATTTAGTGGTCAATGAATCATTCGATTGCAATTCGCTAAACGTTCCGGCATTGATAATCTTGCCGCCATGAATTCCTGCTTTCGGACCAATGTCGACAATAAAATCTGCTTCTTCAATCATTTCACGGTCGTGTTCAACCACAATAATAGAATTGCCGGCATCGCGTAAATTTTTAAGTGATTGAATCAATTTAGAATTATCTCGTTGATGCAGTCCAATACTCGGTTCGTCTAAAATATACAGTACGTTCATCAATTCAGAACCTATTTGTGTCGCCAGTCGAATACGTTGTCCTTCTCCACCCGAAAGTGTTTTAGCCGAACGATTTAAACTCAAATAGTCCAATCCCACATTGACAATAAAGTTAATACGGCTCTTTATTTCCTTTAAAATTTCTTTGGCAATTATTTGTTGATCTTTTGACAGATGTTGCTCAACGATGTCAAACCAATCTTTGAGTTCAACAGTATCCATTTCAGCCAGTTGACCAATGTGTTTATCATGGATCTTAAAATAAAGTGCTTCTTTCTTTAAACGATACCCTTCACAATCGGGGCACGTCACCACATTCATAAACGATTGTGCCCAACGCTGAATGACCGCTGTTCCTTCATCCGCCTGGCGCATGAGGAAATTAATAATTCCTTCAAAAGTGACGACTTTCTGATTAATGCTGTTTTCCAAATCTTCATTTCCATCCATTAAGATTTTTAAAATATCTTCATCGATATCTTTAATAGGTGTTGTCAGTTTAAACCCATGATGATTTAGAAATCCATCGATTTTATCAAAAATCCAAGTGCGTTTATATTCGCCCAAAGGAATAATACCACCCGCTTTAATACTTTTTGAGGTGTCGGGAATAATCTTATCCATGGAAACTTCGCTTACTTGACCCAATCCATTACACGTCTGACAAGCGCCATACGGTGAATTGAATGAAAAAAGGAAAGGCTCTGGTTCGGGATAACTAATTCCCGTCGTCGGACACATCAATAAACGAGAGAAGTAATGTGATTGATTCGTTTCAAAATCCATCACCATCATCGTTTTCTTTCCGTGTTTCATGGCAGTTTGAATTCCTTCGTATAACCGTTTTTTTGATTCTTCATTCGCCACTAAACGGTCGATCACAATCTCAATGTCATGAATTTTATACCGGTCCAACTTCATGCCGGGTGTGATGTCCATCAATTCGCCATCTACGCGTACTTTCGCAAAACCCATTTTTCTGATTTGCTCGAATAACTCTCGATAATGACCTTTTCGGCCTTTAATTCTAGGCGCTAAAAGCACAATTTTATGTCCGTTGTATTTTTCTAAAATTAAATGGACAATCTGTTCATCCGAATATTTCACCATCGGTTCACCCGTTTCGTACGAATAGGCAGTACTTGCACGAGCGTAAAGAAGTCTTAAAAAGTCATAAATTTCTGTGATGGTTCCAACGGTAGAACGTGGAGAGCGCGAAACTGTTTTTTGCTCAATCGAAATAACGGGGCTTAATCCTTCAATTTTATCCACATCGGGACGTTCTAATCCACCTAAAAATTGACGTGCATAGGCAGAGAAAGTTTCAATATAACGACGTTGTCCTTCGGCAAATATCGTATCAAAAGCGAGAGAGGATTTACCCGAGCCTGATAATCCCGTAAAAACGACTAATTTATTTCGTGGAATTTTTAAATCGATATTTTTCAAATTATGTTCCCGTGCGCCGAAAACTTCAATGTATTGTTGTTCATCCTCCATTTCTTCTTTCATCTCCTACCCTTTTAATATCGCTTTTACAAAAATACAAACTAAAGATGGATTTTTTTATTTCGTAACTGAAGCCATAATATTTATATTTGCACTTCACTAACATTATCTAAATAAGAATGAAAGCATTTCGATTACACTATCTTTTATTATTCCTGATAAGTTTCCTGAGTGTTCCCGTGTTTGGTCAGTACTATAATTTGTATGATGATAACTTTGAATCAAACCTCGGTTGGACATTTGAAAACGGAGCGAATAATAATCACTTCATTATCGGTGAATGTGCCACAAATTCATTTCCATCGTCTGGTAACGCTGCACTATATGTTGCGCCAATGACAGGGGTTGGAACGGATTGTTCACTTGGCTCACAATTGTCGTACGCCTACAAGCCCTCAGCAAGTGGAAAAGACACAATTATGGCATATCAAACTATCAACTACACAGGTTGTGGCGAAAACTTAGTGGTCACTTTTGACTATCGTTTTGCTCCTAACGACGCCAATGATGTAGCTTCGATCGTGTATCGCTTAAACACTACGTCTCCTTGGATAACATTGTCCGCATTAGGTGTTTCGAATAGTTGGTCTGGTGGTAGTTATGCCTTGCCAACGTCACTTAACAGCCAAAATTTTCAAATCGGATTCCGTTTTTCTTTTGACGACAACACCGTTGCTGGTTTGCCAATTGCAGTAGACAAATTTGTGGTAAAAGGATTGGATTTTGTTAAACCTACCATTACTTGCCCTGCAACATACGCTGCTATTTATGGCGATTCAAGTTGTTCAACTGTTCTTTTCGATTTAAAAGGATTAGTAACCGTGAATGATAACTGTACACCAATTGCTAATTTATCGATTTCTCAAAGTCCTGATATTGGAGAAGCAATTTCGAATAACGCGGTCATCACTTTTACCGTGAAAGATGCTGCAAGCAATCAAGAAACGTGTATGATGACGATTGAGTTAATTGATACGATTAAGCCGATTGTAAATTGTAATTATTCTACCACTATTACCACCAATAATTCTAGTTGTGATTATACACTTCCCGATTTAGAAGATCAAATAGTGACAATTACCGATAATTGCTCTACGTCTAGTTTTGTTATCTCTCAAAATCCAGCTATTGGAACAGCCATCACAGGCGCTCAAAATGTAACTATTTTCGTTGAAGATGAACAAGGAAATATTGGAACTTGTATTGTAAAAACAATTCCAACTGATACGATTGACCCCACGATTGTTTGTCCAAGTGACAAAACAATTAGCAATGGTACCTCTTGTGATTTCACGTTGCTAGACTACACACTTGAAGCAACAGTAGCAGATAATTGTAATCTGCTTCCAACCAATCAATACCCGAGTGCTGGAGATATCGTTCATGCTGGAACAAATATCATCACATTAAAAGTTAGAGATGAGTCAGGTAATAATGCTGAGTGTTCATTTAATATTCACGTAATCGAAACGGAAGTGCCTGTTTTCACTGCATGTCCTACGAATATTAGCACTTGTGATTCATTGATTACTTTTCCTAATTTAACCGCTACCGACAACTGTGATTATGGTATTTTTAAAGCAGATAACACAGGATTGAATTCGGGTGATATTTTCCCTGTTGGAACGACAAATTTAAAGTATGAAGCACGGGATTCTTCTGGAAATATAGCAACATGTGCATTTACAGTAACTGTTTTCCCTTCTCCAGAAACCCCAACTTTTATCGAGAGCCCTGTTGAAGTTTGTAATCAAACATCCGCAACTATTGCTGTCGTTCCATTGACATCAGGAACAGGACAATGGACGCTACCAAGTGGTTCCACTTTAACAATTGCAAATCCAACACAAGAATCTACAACTGTTTCTGGATTGGCTACTGGTGATAATATAGTTATCTGGAAAACGTCTACGCAACATTGTGGAGACACATCATCGACATTAATTATCAAAAATTATGCTTTGCCATCTCAAGCGTCAATCGCTAATGATACGTCGTATAAGTGTAATCCTGGAACGATTATTCTTTCCTCTCAGTTACCACTTGTTGGAACAGGGAAGTGGACGTGTGATAATCCGACTGTAACGATTGTCAATTCAACGAATCACAACGCAACCATCAACACGCTAGATGGTGGATGGTACACTTTCTATTATACGGTTTCAAATGGTACTTGTCCATCGACTAGTGATTCCATTAAGTTGTTTAGAATGGCAGCTCCTGAAATTTTAAACTTCCCTGATGACACCACCATATGTGAAAAAGTAACGCTTGATTTAATTGGATCTGCTCCCTACGAAGGTGTAAATGCTGCGTGGTATTTTGAACAAGGAAATGGTTCGTTTACCGATGAATCAAATCCATCCACTCAGTTAACCGATTATAAATTAGGGACAAATGTTATTATCTATTCTTTCAGCAGCCCCTATTGTGGCGTTGTGAATGATACGCTAGTATTAACTTATAACAATTGTGACGGTAAAGAATTTGTTATTCCAACCTTAATCACACCTAACCAAGACGGTAAAAATGATATGTTCGTGATTGACGGCTTGAACATTAAATATCCTGATTGTAAAGTCACTATTATCAACCGATGGGGAAGTGTCGTGTTTGAGTCCGAAGGATATTCTCAACCGTGGGAAGGAACGCATAAAGGAAAAGCATTACCAGTAGGTACTTATTACTATGTCATCGATTTGAACAATGGTAGTGGTGAATTGTTGAGAGGGCCAATTAGTATCATTCGTTAATTTATTTAGATATGAAGAATTTTAAAATCATCTTATTAAGTGCATTAACGTTTGGCGTTACGTCTGCTTTTGCACAACAAGAGTTCCAATTTGGAAATTATACACACAATCCATTTTTATTCAATCCAGCAGCTGGTGGTTTGACAGAGTTTTCACAAATTGATTTAGGATACCGCAATCAGCACATTAGCACAGATGGAAATCCTGTCACTATGTTTTTATCTGGTAGTACTTCTATTCGCTTTAAGGACAACAAAAAAGCAGCTCAGGTATTTAATCCAGATGGTGAAATGATGTATGCGCCGCCATTGAATAGTGTTGGTAGCTACAAACATGTTATCGGTGGACGGTTTATTAGCGACGGAATAGGACCTTTTCAAAAAACGGGAGTTATGGCATCTTATGCTGTTCATCTTCCTTTGACAAGCACAATTAATTTTGGTGCTGGTTTAGGTTTAGGCTGGAATAATATCGGAATAAATCCATCAAAGGTGGTTGTTTATACAGAAGCTGATGACGTATTACAAAGTTTTGGTTCACGTTGGAGTCAAAACAATTTAGATTTACAAGCTGGTTTAGTGGTGTATACTGAACGATTAACCGTTGGTGTTAGTGGAACACAACTACTCGGCAACAAATTTAACTTCAGTGACGCCTATTTTGTTAGTAAAATGAATAGCCATTGGATGGTTTACTCATCTTACAAATGGGACGTGGCGAATAATTTTGTTATCGAACCATTTGCGATGTTACGCGCTGTAAAGGGTGCGCCAATTAGTGCGGACTTAGGAGCAAATTTCCATTATAAGTATGTTTGGTTAGGGCTTCAATATAGAACATCTCGTTCATTCGTAGCATCTGTTGGATTGAACTTCTTGAAAAACTTATACGTTAGCTATGCTTTTGAATACAGTGCAAAATCTACTCGTATTTCTACCGCTGGAACACACGAAGTTCAGCTAGGTATTTACTTCGGTAAATCCAAAAAAGCGGCAGCGAGAGAAGCAGACAAAATTGCCCCACAAGAAAATTCAGACGTGATTGAAACAACAGAAGAATAAGAAATAATTGAAAAGATAGGAATCCCTTCGTCGAAAGATGAGGGGATTTTTTGTTTCTTACTTTCAAAAAAAGATGTGTAACAAGTGTTTAATTATAACGTTGTACAAGAAATTTAAAAAACAATCTTTACCTTTGTT
Organism: Taishania pollutisoli; assembly: GCA_040394775.1. Lineage (GTDB taxonomy): Bacteria > Bacteroidota > Bacteroidia > Flavobacteriales_D > Crocinitomicaceae > 40-80. The sequence goes on along the minus strand of JBEBRN010000003.1, from coordinate 28,176 downwards.
TCTCAAAATAAACTTATGAAAAAATCAATCTTTCTAATTGGTGCGTTCACTATTCTTGCCATCACTGCTTGCAAAAAAGAGGATCCAACACCAATCACACCAGTTGAGGAATCTGGTCCTCGTCTTATTTTTCAATATGATTTTGATTCTACTCAAGTCCGACTAGATGCTTTTGGCCAACCAGTTAGTGTACCTAGCGGACACGGTGCACAAAATCCAACTATGAATACCATGACGGCGCATTATATTGAATTAGCTCAAGGTGCATACACTCCTGTTGGTCAAGGATCTGTTATTTATCATGCTGAAGAAACAACACTTGGTGGTGCAACAGCAATTGTCTTCTCAAAAACTAAAATAGTTGGGAAAGGTGAAACATTTTTTTCCATTCCATTAAAGGATTTAACACCTGGTGAATATGAATACTTGAGAGTTTCAGTAGGTTATCAGAATTTTGATGTCAAGTATTACTTAGACACAACTATTGCTATTCAAGGAATGCCTGATATGGTGATTCAACAAGAATATCCAGGTACAATCGCTAGTTTCATCGGTTTTAACTCGTACATCACAAATTATAAAATCAAAACGGAAACAATTTCAGTGAATGGTAATAGAAAGCAAGGCTATTGGGGATTTGAGACCAAAGCAAACATCCAAGGTTATCCTCTAAACTACACTTCTACTGGACAATCTCCTGCTGGTGCAACAACTGTTGTCAATCCAATTGCAGGAAGTTCACCGATTCCAGCTGGGTCTTGTTTGGTAACTGGTAAATTTGCTAATAATAAATTGGTAATCACCGGAAATGAAACCCAAGATATTATCATTAAAGTATCCATGTCTACCAACAAAAGTTTTGAATGGGAAGACAATAACAGTAATGGAAAGTGGGATGCTACAAAAGGTGAAGCTGTTGTAGACATGGGTTTAAGAGGCATGATTCCCTATATTCAATAAAACATAATCACGTAGAGTCATAGGGAAATAGAAATTTCTATATCTCTATTCATAGAAAAGTGTCAACATATTTTTAACAAATAAGTTGACACTTTTTTATAATAAAGAAAGTATTATTAGGTTTTTTTAAAATTTACTTCTAAAATTGTAAAAAATTATTATTTTAATTATGAAAAAACAATTTCTCATTTTAATAAGTATACTATTGTGTGCTTTATTTTCTTCCAATCTAAACGCACAATCAGACACCTTGAATTATAATGCAGGTGCAGCTGAAGGAGCTGGTACTGTTGCAAGCGTTACACTAAATAATTTTTCAACTTGCCAAGAAGAGGTTTATTTAATTGGTGATGCGGGAATTTGGGATGGAACTGTATGGAGTAGTGGAACATTTAGTTTAACGGTAAACGGTATGTATATAGGTGATTTCAGTCCTCAAACTATAGATTTAACGTCATATATTCCCGTAACTTCCGTGCAAGTAACATCAAATGCAAGTACTTGGCACACAACAAATGCACATGTTGGAATTGTTGTGACTACAGCAGCGAGCGGACCAACTGTTTCAGATGTTTTTGAATGTCAAGGAAATATAGCCTCTCCATTATCAGCAACTTTTACTGGTACTGGAGAAACCTTAAAATGGTATACGAGTGTAAATGGTGATAATTATTCTGCAACGGTTACGCCTAACACTTCTACTCCTGGAGTTACTAGTTATTGGGTAACACAGGCTGATGCTAGTGGATGTGAAAGTAAATATTCTCAAATAGATGTTACTGTTAACCAACCAACAACGGGTGATACAACAGCGACAGCATGTGAATCATTCAATTGGTACGGTACAGATTATACGACTTCTGGAACACAAACACACGTTTTTCCAAATGGAAGTATGAATGGTTGTGACTCTATCGTTACCTTACATTTAACCATCAATCAACCAACAACTGGTGACACAACAGCAATAGTATGTGAATCTTTTAATTGGTATGGTACAGATTATACCACTTCTGGTACGCCTACACACGTTTTTCCAAATGGAAACGCGGCAGGTTGTGATTCTACGGTTACCTTACATTTAACGATCAACCAACCAACAACGGGTGATACAACAGCGACAGCATGTGAATCATTCAATTGGTACGGTACAGATTATACGACTTCTGGAACACAAACACACGTTTTTCCAAATGGAAGTATGAATGGTTGTGACTCTATCGTTACCTTACATTTAACCATCAATCAACCAACAACTGGTGACACAACAGCAATAGTATGTGAATCTTTTAATTGGTATGGTACAGATTATACCACTTCTGGTACGCCTACACACGTTTTTCCAAATGGAAACGCGGCAGGTTGTGATTCTACGGTTACCTTACATTTAACGATCAACCAACCAACAACGGGTGATACAACAGCGACAGCATGTGAATCATTCAATTGGTACGGTACAGATTATACGACTTCTGGAACACAAACACACGTTTTTCCAAATGGAAGTATGAATGGTTGTGACTCTATCGTTACCTTACATTTAACCATCAATCAACCAACAACTGGTGACACAACAGCAATAGTATGTGAATCTTTTAATTGGTATGGTACAGATTATACCACTTCTGGTACGCCTACACACGTTTTTCCAAATGGAAACGCGGCAGGTTGTGATTCAACAGTTACGTTACATTTAACCATCATTCAACCAGCAACAAGTGACACAACAGTAATAGCATGTGAGACTTTTAATTGGTATGGTACAGATTATACCACTTCTGGTACACCAACACATGTTTTTCCAAATGGAAGTACGAATGGTTGTGACTCTATAGTAACATTACATTTAACGATTAACCAACCAACAACAAGTACAACGACCAAAACGGCATGTAATTCATTTTTATGGAACGGAATTACACGTACAACTAGTGGAACATACACTTTTACCACCACAAATGCGGCGGGTTGTGATTCTACTGCAACTTTGATATTAACAATTGGAACCCTTTCAGTTACGGCGAATGTGGTAAATAACGATAAGTTAGAAGCCGTTTCTTCAGGAACTAACTTAACATATCGTTGGGTTGATTGTGATCTAGACGCATACATTGCTGGAGCAACAGGAGCAACATTCGATGTCCCTAAGATTGGAAAATATGCCGTTGAAGTTGCAGATGGTATTTGTAAAACAATGTCTTCTTGCGTATCAATGAATCATGCGACTGTAAATGAAAATGAGGCACTACATCTTGGTGTGAAAGTTTATCCAAACCCAACATCTGGAATAGTTACCATCATGATGTCAGGTGCTGATCAAGTAAATATTCACTTGTACGATGGAACTGGTAAATTAATCAAAACTTATACGGATTTCCATTCTGGAGAAAGCATTTCTTTAGACGAATTTTCTGCTGGTATTTACACACTACAAATTCAAACTGAAAATGGAGTTCAAATGGAACGTTTAGTGAAAAACTAAAGCTCCACTAATACACGAACTATTTTTATAAATTTAAAATCCCTTCGTCATTTGGCGAGGGGATTTTTTTTGTAGATTAATCTCAGAAACAGCCAAAAAATAAAATCTGTCACTATCTTTAAACAATTAATTCTAGAAAACAGTAAAAATGAAAGCCATACTCACAATCACCACCTTCCTACTCTTCTCCACTATTTCTTTCAGTCAACATCTTATATCAGGTGAATATAATTTCGGGCTACGGTTAGCCTATGACGAGCATTCTTCTATAGTGACCGGTTATTTTGAGAACTATACCGGTTGGGATGAAAAAATGGAAAGTCCTCGATTCTCCTGTATCTTCTATTTAGTGGGAATTGTGGAAGACAACAAAGCTAAAATCATCTCTTATTATCCAGGAACTATTGTAGGTGATACTATAAGCGGCACATTAGAAATCATCGATAACAAAACCATTAGCATACAACTTTCTGAAGAACACGGCGGCTGTTGGAATGTACAGCATTTTGTAGATGAACCGGTTGAATTTCAATCATTAGATAGTATTCCTTGGTCTCAAATACGTTTTATAGCGACACCTAAGGCCTATTTCTATTCAACGAAATCAACCGATAACCGACAAAAAGCATACGTCATCAAAAATGATAAAGTGTATGTCACGAAGCTAGAGGGAAAATGGGCATATTGTCTGTTTTATGGTAAAAAGACCACCAAAGGATGGATAAAAGTGAGCGACTTAAATAGATTATAAGGAGCAAGTAAGATCAACCATTCGATTGCCTTCTAAGTCAAATAAATAAAAAGCTTCTACACAATATGTTATGCGATTAATAGTGTTAAATTTTAAAATTTTCTAAAAAAACGCATAAAATTAACTAAAAATTCATAACTTTATCCTCTATTAGAAATGGAAGTGAAAGAAATTTCAAGAACAAGGCGGTACCGAAAAGCCGAAAGAGTAGGAAGTGAATGAATACAAAATTATTAAACAACATGAAAACAATGAAATTTTTTACCATCGGATTATTATTTTTATCGATGATGACATTAACAGCTTGCTTTAAAGAAGGCCCTAAAGGTGCAGATGGAGCAGACGGAAATGCAAATGTTATTGGAACCAACGAAGTAGTGATTTCAAATTGGACACAAACAGGAGCTGCTTGGAGTGCAGGTATATCTGTACCTTCTATTACTCAGGACATAGTAACTACTGGTGTAGTACAAGTATTTGTCAAATATGGTTCTCAATGGTGGGCTTTACCAGACATTAACGGTAACAACATGACCTATTTTGGATATGAAATAGGACATATCTCATTATTGAATTCAAATACAGATAATTCAACTCCTCCACATCCAGGTTCACCAACATTCAGAGTGGTAGCTATCAGTTCAAGCAATATTGCAGCGAACCCAGGAGTAGATTGGAAAGATTTCAAACAAGTAAAAGAAGTACTTGATTTAAAAGACTAATTATACATACGATTTTAAAAGGGCAGTAATTCTGCCTTTTTTTTGTTTACGACAATTATTTAAAACCAAAAAAACTTTGAAATTGAAAATACAAATGTTAAAAATCATCGTTCTATCAGATAATTTATAAAATTGGTTTAAGTTTGAAATAATATATTTTTAAAGCACACCACTCTATTTATCTTAACATCAAATCATAAATGAAAACCTCTTTTATATTCGTTCTATTACTCTTTATTCTCTCCTCTTGCGTCAGCGTTTATTTTAAAGATCCACAGCCAAAAGACGGCGTTCTTCTTCATGAAATTCCACCCGAATTATGTGGAAAATGGATGGAAAAAGGAGGCCTGTTAGTAGAAAAAGATGGCATTTCTTTTATCGAATTTGAAAAAGATACACTGAACAATACAGTTGACACCATTTATCAAAAAGCTTACCTAAGTGATAGCGTGCAACTATATAAAGCGAAAGACATTTATGTTTTAAACACCCGAAAACAAGGGCAACATTGGGAAATATTAGCTCTCTCTATTCAAAATAATGGCGATATTAATGTCTATCAAATAACCGAACCACAACTTTTCGCCAAAGACAAAAATCTACACCTAGAAGAAGCTCGATTCATGATTGACGAAAGAGATACCATCGTCCAAACGCTCCGACTCAAGTACGAAGGAACACAAAAACTCAAATCCGCCACGTTCTCTGGACAGATGAAAGTCAAGACACTCCAAAATGCAATGAAACAAAAGGACCAATTACTGCTTATTTTAAAGAAAGATGGGAGTTTTGGGGAACCTGGAAAGGGGAAGTAGATTGTAAAAATTCATTATTAAAACGAAGTCCTTAAATTATTCATAAATCATTACTTTTACATACAATACGTATCAACATCTATACAAATAGTAAATACAATTCAACTTTTATATTCCCATGCAAACAACCGTAAAAGCCTTCGGAACATCCGCTCCAGAAAAAGACCTAGAAAAAATGACGATTCCACGCAGAGACGTTTTACCAACGGATGTAGAAATTGACATCCTTTATTGTGGTGTATGTCATTCGGATTTGCACACCGCCAGAAACGATTGGCGAGGAACTGTTTACCCAACTGTTCCAGGACACGAAATTGTGGGGAAAGTAACCGCTGTTGGTGCAGAAGTCACGAAATTTAAAGTCGGTGATTTTGCCGCTGTTGGTTGTTTGGTCGATTGTAATTGTCCGAATTGTAAGGAAGAACAATATTGTGAGAAAGGTTCTGTCGGAACGTATAATGGCAAAGATGTGTACCTGAACGGCGTGACCTATGGTGGCTATTCCGAAAAGATCGTAGTGAAGGAAAGTTTTGTATTGAAAGTTCCTGCTCATTTGGATTTAGCAGCTGTTTCACCGTTACTTTGTGCGGGAATCACTACTTGGTCGCCTTTGCGCCATTGGAACGTTAAGAAAGGTAGTAAAATAGCTGTTGTTGGCTTGGGCGGATTAGGTCACATGGCCATTAAATTGGCGAAAGGTTTGGGTGCGGAAGTCACTTTGTTTTCCAGAACACCCAACAAAATCGAAGATGCTAAAAAACTAGGCGCGCATAATGTCGTCATTTCAACAGAGGAAGGGCAGATGAAAAAGGCCGCCAATACATTTGAACTTATTATCGACACGGTTCCTTACGCACATGATATCAATCCTTATATCAGTACTTTGGCAACTGGCGGAACATTGGTGTTAGTTGGTTTTCTAGGTGAATTGCAACCGCCATTAAATACAGCACCTTTGGTATTACGCAGAAAATCAGTGGCTGGATCGTTAATCGGTGGTATCGAAGAAACGCAAGAGTTATTGGATTTTTGTGGCGAACACAATATTGTTTCAGACATTGAATTAATTAACATGCAAGATATCAATGAAGCATATGAACGTATGCTAAAAAGTGATGTGAAATACCGTTTTGTAATTGATATGGCGTCGTTGAAGAACGTGAAATAAAGATAAAACCAAAAATTAGGACTGATTTTTAACCGCCACGCAAAGCGATGCACTGAGTTTATCGAAGTAAAGGCGCAATAGACGCAAAGAAACAACGAAATTCCTTTGCAGAAACTGGTTGCTGAGCGGAGCTGAAGCGACCAATTTCACGTCCCTTGTAGCTTCAAGAATGAAATCACCTCGTTATTAAACTCAATAGGTTGTTCCACATTCACCACATGGCCACAGTTTTTGATTATATGCAACTTGGCACTAACATGCTTCGAAATCACTTCTTTTATTGAAGGTAAAAACAGATGGTCTTGCTCACCCATAATATAAAGTGTTGGAATGTTAATATCGTTTAATCTAAATAATCGTAAAAGTGGATTGATTTCTGCGGTTAATTTATACCAGCGAATAAATTCCTTTTGGTAGAGTTTTTTAGCTTCTCTTACAAATAACGACCGCGATTCTTTATGATTCTTCTTCGGCATAATGATGAAAGCGAAGAGTTTGTACAAAACAATATACGGCACTACCGTTTTGAAAACATTTCCAAATCCCATTAAGAACTTGGAGCGTGTATTTAATTTCAATATAGCACCGCCCATCACCATGCTTTGAACCAATCCTGGATTTCTTTCTGCTAAGTCACGAATTAATATTGTTCCTAACGAAATACCAATAAAATGTGATTTCTTAATTTCTAGATGATTTAAAACTTCCAGAATATCGTTTGATATGACTTCAAAGGTGTAATGTTGTTGGATAGTTTCCTTCAGTGATTTACTATTTCCGTGTCCACGGAGATCCAATAACAAAACATTAAATTCACTTTTAAACGCTCTAATTTGTTGAAACCAAATGGAACTACTTCCACCTGCACCATGCACAAATGTAACCCACTTCGTGGTGTTGTCATTTCGATAAACAGCGTAACTTAACATAGCATTCTGAAAAGGTTGATTTAGTAGCATCGACAGATAATACTGTCCTAATTCTCCAAAGATACGAGAAAGGAAGATACGATGATCTACTTCTGATTAATTCATAAAATGCTTTCATGAAACTTCGTTATTTAAAATAACTTATAAGGGAATAATAAAAAATTAAATAATAGTTAGAAGCAATGAAAAAGGTCGCAAATTTGATCTTCAATTGCTTCCAAAAGACACGAGCAAATGACTTTGTGATCACCTATCAACTCTAAATAAGTCCCTATATATTTGAATTATGTAATTAAAAATGATTACGATACAACACTTTTTAAGGAGATGTGTCCCACCTTTGTATCATAATAGAATATATTATTTAAATAACTAATTATGCATAAAAAAGTAAAAAAAACAATGTTCTTATTTGGACTAATAAACTTTACAATTATTGCTTTATTAGTGAGCAGTTGTACTTCCTCATCGGATAAGGAAGAAAATACTAAAGTTACAACTGAAAATGTAGAATATGAACAAAAAGCTCTCAGTCCAGAACAAATATCTTACAATAATGAATATGAAACATTCAAACGTAAAGCAGATAGTATAATCGCAAAGAATGAAAAGACGATTGCCAAATTAAAAGCAGGCGTCAACGACAAGGAAAAAGAAGATAGAGAAAGAGCAAATCATTGGTTAAGAGTTTTAGAACAAAAAAATAAAGTGATTAAAAAACAAATTAGCAACTATGTTGCAAATGATTATGCTAATTGGGAACTCTACAAAGCAAAATATTCTAAAGACGTAGAAAATATACAAAAAGCGTTAGAAAGACTAACGAAAAATGGAACAAAATAAATTAAAAACTCAAACAGATGAAAAGTAAAATCATAATTTCCGTATTGTTCATCATGATGGCTATCGGAGCAAAAGCACAAAGCGAAACAGATAATAGAGAAAGATTCCAAATTGGTATTAAAGCTGGAGGAAGTTTATCAAATGTCTATGACGCAGATGGAGAAGAATTCAAGGCAAATGCAAAAGCTGGATTTACTGGAGGTCTATTTTTGACCATTCCACTCGGTAGAGTTTTAGGACTTCAGCCAGAAGTTTTATTTACCCAAAAAGGATTTAGAGGAAACGGTAGATTGTTAGGTCAAACCTATAGTTTTAGTAGAACATCTTCATTTTTAGATATTCCAATATTAGTTGCCATTAAACCAGCAGAATTTTTAACAATCGTTGTTGGACCCCAATATTCTTACCTTTTTTATCAACGGGATGTATTTAATAGCTCTCTTTTCAGTTACCAGCAAGAACAAGAATTTAATAATGACAATATTCGAAAAAACATGTTAGGAATTGTGGGAGGTGTCGATTTCAACATTGGTAATTTTGTAATTGGTGGTAGAATTGGAATGGACCTACTTAAGAACCAAGATGATGGTAGTTCTGACACGCCTCGATACAGAAATATTAGTGGTCAACTTACACTAGGTTACAAGTTTTTATAAAGAATTATTTATAATGCAAAATAAAAAATGATGAGAAATTTATTATACATATTAGCCGTAATATTAGTTATCGCTTGGGCGATAGGACTATTCGTTTATAGTGTAGCAACTATAATTCACATCTTGTTAGTGATCGCATTCATCGCTTTTGCAATAGGTTTTATGCTTGGTAGAAAAAAACATAAGAACCGAAAAGCAAAGTAATAATAGCTCAAAATACAAAAAGCAGGTAAAATGTATTTTACCTGCTTTTTGTATTTATCTTAAATTCTTTCATAAAACAATTGGTTCGTTTAATTTACTATTTTTGAACGTATGAAAAAGATGAAAAGAATAGTACTATTGACACTATTAACAACTTGTTTCGGAAATGCTTTTTCTCAAAATTTGCAGACTATAGATAGTCTACAGAAATCTTGTCAGAGTTGTTTAGATGAAGGAAGATATATGTATGGCTGTACCGCCAAATATTACGAACAATCAGATAGTTTATTGAATGTTGTTTATAATAGATTGAGAGCGAAGTTAACCTTTGAGGAAAAAGAAGAGCTCAAAAATGAGCAGTTAGCTTGGCTGAAAAAAAGAGATCAATACTTTAAAAATGAATTCCAGAAGTTAAAATCTGAAGGAGATTGGGAAGAAGGAACAGTCAATTTCGATATGATTTTGCAAAAGATAAACGGTGATTTTGTAATGGAACAAGTAACGTACTTAATGAAAAAGACTGAATTTAAATCGCAATAAAAATGGATGCATTAACGATTTACATTTTAGTCATTTTCTTTATCGCCACTTTAGTGCGTTCTACTTTTGGTTTTGGTGAATCGTTAATTGCGGTTCCGCTCCTCCTCTTTTTTATTCCACTTGAAATTGCAGTTCCGCTTTCTGTCCTCGTTTCTCTATTTATTGCAGCGGTTGTTGTCGTTCAAGATCACAAAAAAATTCATTTTAAAAGTGCGAAGTGGTTGCTTATCTTCGCCGTTTTGGGTATTCCCATCGGATTGCTATTATTGATTTATGGAAACGAGCAATACGTGAAATCTGGATTGGGTATTTTCCTTGTTTTATATGCCATTTACTCGCTGACTTCAAAAAGTAGTTTTCATCTAAAAAACGACAACAAACTGTGGCTCTTTATCTGTGGTTTTTCATCTGGAATACTTGGCGAGGCGTATGGTTTAAATGGTCCTCCACTCGTTATTTATGGAAAATTGCGGAATTGGTCACCTAAACATTTTAGGGCAACCTTACAAGCTTATTTTCTACCCGCAAGTCTAATTGGAATGGCTGGATATTGGTATAAAGGACTTTGGAATTCGACCGTCAACTATTATTTTTTAATTGCTCTCCCAGTTATAATTCCAGCCATTTTTCTAGGCAGATATCTCAACCATCGATTAAAAGAAGGAGCATTTATCAATTATGTGTATATCGGCCTCATCGGCATTGGTGTTCTTTTAATTGGTCATCCATTATTTTGGTAGAAAAAATCAACAACTAATTCAGAGTCACATAACTTTCTTTTAATCAGTTAGTTTAATTTTATTTAAACGCTTATTCATACACTATTTTAGCTATATTTGAAACGACCTACTTCTTTGAAAGGATGTTTATATACATTCTAAAAAGCGGAAGTGAAGACTTTTATGTTTGATTTAAAAAATACCAAAATGAAATACACTACTTATTTATTAGCTTTCTTATTCTCCCATCTTCTTATGGCAAACGATGGCTCCTACTTTGCAAGTGGAAACCAACTAATTCCCATCTTTGAAACGGATATTTCTGTGAAAAAAGAAATACTCACCATTAAAAAAGTAAATAACAAGCAAATAGAAGTCACTGTTTATTATGAGTTCTACAATCCAAAAGAAGCAAAGAAAATAACCGTCGGCTTTGAAGCATTCGCTCCTTCTGGAGATGTCGACGGCGCACCAATAAATGGAAAACATCCTTATATGCGCGACTTTACGGTGATACTAAATAATGCAACACTTCCGTATAAAGTAGCTTATGTTGACGATAGTTTATACGCCCAAAGTGGAAAAGTTAAATCGCTTAATTTGAATACTTTCGATGGTAGCACAGAAGGAAACGATATTGATTTCTATTATGTCTATCATTTTGAAGCAACATTTAAAAAAGGGTTAAATATTATTCAACATACCTACACGTACGATGTGTCGGGCGGTATCGATGTCAATTATTACTTTAATTATATTTTGACCGCTGCCAATCGATGGGGAAATAATCAAATTGATGACTTCACCCTAATTCTAGACATGGGCGAATTTGAAACATTTACCATCGACAAAAGCTTTTTTAATAACATCGATGAGTGGACAATTGACGGTGTCGGAAAAGCCGAAAACATCATTGGGGAAGAAGGTTCTCTAACACCAAACGATGGTGTCAAATTCCACATACGGACAGGAACTGTTACATTTAAAAAAATGAACTTTAAACCAGCAGGTGAAATAGCTATTTATACACTTAACTATTATCCTTATTTCGACGGAAATGAAGTCGGATATCTCCCTTTTTCCAATTATCAACCGCTTTCATACATCGATTTTGAAATACAAGAAGGATTAATATTAAGTACTTTGCAAAAAAAAGTGCTGAAAAACCTCCCTTTTGCTCGTCGAGGATACATATTCCAAAGTACTGATTTAAAGAACTATTTTGAAAATCTAGATTGGTACATGCCCGACCCATCTTATCTTCCCGTTGTAGAGAACTTAACTTCCGAGGAAAAAGAATGGATCCAAAAATGGAAGTAATTCACACTCACCATCATTAATTTGTAACCATCCATTAACAATTAATCATTTCTAACCAATCATTAATTAATTTCTTTATCGTACTATTGCAATATAGCAATATGATTTACATGAAAAAGAAATATTATTCCCAAGAGCAATTGGATATTGCTACACTCGCAAAAGCCTTAGGTCATCCAGCAAGAATTGCTATTATGGATTATTTAGCCAGTGTGAATGCGTGTATCTGCGGTGATATTGTCAATGAATTACCATTGGCACAACCGACCGTTTCTCAACATCTGAAGGAACTAAAAAATGCCGGATTAATCAAAGGAAGTATTGAGGGAAACGCCATTTGTTATTGTATCAATGAAGCTACATTGGAGAAATTCAATAACTACATGAAACATATTACGACAAAGATAATAGAGAAAAATAGTTGCTGTTAATTAAAATATAGAAATATGGATACGAACGAAAAGATTAAAGAAATGGTGAAGCAAAAGTATAGTGAAATAGCTTTGCAAGACCAAGATACCAATGCTTCTTCTTGTTGTGGAAGTGGCGGTTCTAGCCAGGAAGTGTATAACATTATGAGTGATGAATACGATCATTTGAGTGGTTACGCTCCCGATGCAGATTTGAAATTAGGATGTGGTTTACCAACTGAATTTGCTAAAATAAAAGCAGGTGACACGGTTGTTGATTTAGGAAGTGGCGCCGGAAATGACTGCTTTGTCGCAAGACACGAAACGGGTGAATCAGGAAAAGTAATTGGTATCGATTTTACTGAAGCTATGATTGACAAAGCCAGAGCAAATGTTGAAAAATTAGGCTACAACAATGTCGAATTCAGACAGGGTGACATCGAAAAAATTCCAATTACTGCAAATACTGTAGATGTGGTAGTAAGTAATTGCGTGATGAATCTTGTTCCTGATAAACCGAAAGCTTTTGGTGAAGTATATCGCATTTTGAAAACAGGCGGTCATTTTAGTATTTCTGATATCGTTCTTACAGGGGATTTACCCGAAAAAATTAAAGATGCGGCCGAAATGTACGCTGGTTGTGTTGCAAGTGCAATTCAAAAGGAAGATTATTTACAAATCATAAAAGATGCAGGTTTTAAAAATTTGAGGCTTCAAAAGGAAAAACCGATTATCGTTCCGAACGACATACTTGCAAACTATCTAAATGAGGAAGAAATCAAAGCATACAATGCTACTGACAATGTTATTTTCAGCATCACCGTTTATGGGGAAAAAGAAGAAAGCTGTTGCGGTCCAAGTTGCTGCTAAGCCTTAAAATAAAAAATTCTACCATCAGCCCAAAATGAATCTTTTGGGCTGATTTGAATTCACCTATTCCACCAATATGACCAAGAAGAAAATAATAGTGTTGTGCACTGAAAACAGTTGTCGAAGTCAGATAGCAGATGGGTATTTAAAAATTTATGCAGGCGAAAAAGCGGCTATTTACAGCGCTGGTATTCGCGCGAAAGGCGTCAACCCAAAAGCAATTGCTTCTATGCAAGAAGATGGAATTGACATTTCAAATCACACCTCAAACACGATTGAAGAATATAATCATCTTGATTTCGACTTTGTGATAACTGTCTGTGATAACGCACTAGAAAGTTGTCCTATAATCACTTCAAATGCGAAAAAATTTCATCATAATTTCCCCGATCCGGGAAAAGTAGTAGGAAGTGATGAAGAAGTGAAGAAAGCATTCAGCGAAGTTAGAGATCAAATCAACCAATATATCCAACAGTTTGTAGCAGAATACTTATAAATCAGTTGATAGGAAAAGACAAATAACAACAGATAATACATACTGCATTGTTTAACCAAAACACTATCTTTGTGACTACACACTCCATTGTAAAATGGTATTTGTAAATAATTAAAAAATTAGCACCATGCATTTACTTTTAAATACTGCCATTTTAGCCGTCACACTTTTATCTCCATTTGTTGCTGTTTATGCAGTGACGTTCATCTTAAAAGGAGAAATTAAAAAGCACCAAAGACTTCAGAAAATACTATTTTGGACGTGTATGACTGCTGTGGTTGTTCTTGAAATGCAAATTCGTGCTTCTGGTGGTTCTGGGAGCCTTATTAAACATAGCAGCTATTATGGAACTGACATTTTTAAATACATTCTGACTGCCCACATTATTGGAGCAGTATTGACGTATATTATTTGGGCAATTACTATTCTTCTATCAAGCATCAAGTTTAAACAAAAGCATCATTTACCAGGAAGTTTCTCAAACATGCACCGAAATTTGGGATATATTACCATCGTTGGATTGTTTTATACTGCCATTACCGCACTAATTGTATATATAATGACGTTTCTCCTCTAAAAAACATTTTTTTATCCGAGTGAAACTTAGTAAATTTGTAAATCATAATTTGAAATAAAAATAAAATGAGTAATACGACAGAAAAACTAGCTTATAAAGTTAAGGACATCAGTTTAGCTGATTACGGAAGAATCGAGATTAAATTAGCTGAAGCTGAAATGCCAGGACTAATGGCCTTGCGTTCTGAATATGGTGCTTCAAAACCATTAAAAGGAGCTAGAATTGCAGGATGTCTACACATGACTATTCAAACTGCCGTTTTAATTGAAACATTAGTGGAACTAGGAGCAGAGGTTACTTGGTCTTCTTGTAATATCTTTTCAACACAAGATCACGCAGCAGCAGCTATTGCAGCAGCAGGAATTCCAGTTTATGCTTGGAAAGGTATGACCGAAGAAGAATTTGATTGGTGTATTGAGCAAACTCTTTTTGCATTTGAAGGAGGGAAAGCATTGAACATGATATTAGATGATGGTGGTGACTTGACAAATATGGTTTTTGACCGTTTTCCTGAATTAGCAAAAGACATTAAAGGATTGTCAGAAGAAACAACAACGGGTGTTCACCGTTTGTACGAACGTATGAAAAACGGAACATTGGTGATGCCTGCTATTAACGTAAATGACTCCGTAACAAAATCTAAATTCGATAACAAATACGGGTGTAAAGAATCATTAGTAGACTCTATCCGTCGTGCAACAGACGTTATGATGGCTGGTAAAGTAGCCGTTGTTTGTGGTTACGGAGACGTTGGTAAAGGTTCTGCTGCTTCATTGAAAGGTGCTGGAGCACGAGTGATTGTAACAGAAATCGATCCTATCTGCGCATTACAAGCAGCGATGGATGGTTTTGAAGTTAGAAAATTAGATAACGTAGTTCACAATGTTGATATCGTTGTTACCACTACTGGAAACAAAGGTATCATCGAAGGTCGTCACTTTGAGAAGATGAAAGATAAAACAATCGTTTGTAACATTGGACACTTTGACAATGAAATCGATATGGCTTGGTTAAATAAGAACTTTGGTGCATCTAAAGTAGAAGTAAAGCCACAAGTTGATATTTATACAGTTAACGGTAAAGAAGTGATTATTCTTGCAGAAGGACGTTTAGTAAACTTAGGTTGTGCAACAGGACACCCTTCTTTCGTAATGTCAAATTCATTCACGAACCAAACGTTAGCACAATTGGAGCTTTGGAATAATTCAGATAATTACGAAAACAAAGTGTATATGCTTCCTAAACATTTAGATGAGAAAGTAGCACGTTTACACTTAGCTAAAATTGGAGTTGAACTAGAAGTTTTAACAGAAGAGCAAGCGAAGTATATTGATGTTCCTGTGGAAGGTCCTTACAAAGCAGAACACTACAGATATTAATCACCGAAATGGTATATTAATCAATACAAAAAAAACCCGAAAGCTTAGCTCTCGGGTTTTTTTGTACCTATAAAAATAGATTAAATTTTTTACTTAATCACTTTATTCAATTCAACGTAAAACTGTAAAGTCTCATACGGCTGAATATCATACGCATTTCTTTGTTGGTTGAAAATTCCTTGTTCTCCATACGCTAAGTTATATGGAATATACAATTTATACTTCCCTCCTTCTTTCATCTTTTGCATCCCTATTTTCCAGCCTGGAATAACTTGATCTAACTGGAAAGGATCAATTTGCTTACCGCTTTGCAATTCATACGTGAAAGAATTCTCCATGGTATCACCAACAGCATTCATCAAAATATAATTGGCTTGTACTTTATCCGTTTCAATCGGAGACTTTCCCTTTCCTTCTTCAATCGTTTCGACGATTAATCCATCCACATTAATCGTGTTTGGTTTCTTCGCTGCCTCTGCTAATAGTTTAGCTCCATTTTTCTGGTTCATATCTTCAATAAAGTTACGAATCAACTCCATTTGGTCTTGTCTTGAAATAACAGTGTCTGCTTTAGAAAGAGATGCGCGAAATCCAGAAACAACCATTTTCTCATCAAAGAAATCAAGCCCTCCTTTCTTCTTCCAACTATTCTGAAAAATAACTCCTGACAGTTTTCCTAAACATTCACATCCTTCATCTACAAATTTCTCATTGAAGTCACCTCCATTTTCTCCGTATAAACTTCGTAATGTGGTCTGACAATTTTCATCAAAAGCTTTTTCATCTTTCATTCCCACAGCAAATCCTTCTGCAATTTTATCCAAATTATACTTTTCGTAATGTGGATCTCCAGAATTTGCAATAGCATGACCATTGTCCGCACCAAAAGCAAAAGATAAACGATCTTTCTGAGTTTCCAACTTAATCGTTTGCTCTTCTTTTTTGGTATCCGTTTTACAAGCCGCAACAAGTACTGTCGCAACAAGTAGTAAAATTAACTTTCTCATTAAAGTACCTTTATTAGTTCAACATCAAAAATCAACGTCATGAATGGTTTTATTGGTCCTCCTGGATGTGGATGTGCTCCATACGCTAAATCCTCTGGAATATATAAACGATATTTTGCGCCTTCTGGCATCAGTTGCAACGCTTCTGTCCATCCTTTAATCACTTGATGAACACCAAATTTAGCCGGCTGTCCTCTCTCAACAGAACTATCAAAAACAGTTCCATCAGTTAAGGTTCCATGGTAATGTACTTCTACAGTATCTGCTGCTGCTGGTTTCTTTCCACTTCCCTCTTCTACCACCTCATATTGCAAGCCTGATTCAGTTGTTTTCACCTCTGGACGCTTTGCATTTTCAGCTAGAAACGTTGCACCTTCTTCTTTAATAGCAACAAATCGCTCTTCATTTAGGTTCTTCAAATACTCTTGAATTATTGCATCTGCCTGTTCTGGAGTAAATTTAGGTTGTGTTTTCTCAAAGATAACTTTCACTCCTTCAGAAAGTTCAGAAACATCTAGTCCTCCTAACTCTTGAGCGTTTAAACTTTCTCCTATACTCATCCCTACACAATAGGCAACATCTTTTGTCGTAAAATCCATACTAATTAATTTAAGTTGCGAAGATAAGAACTCTAAACCGAGTGGCTCACTATTACTATAATTTTTTATCTTTACAATCTAAATTAAAAAAATCCTGTATGGCAACAACAGCAGATATTAAAAATGGTCTATGTATTAACTACAACGGAAAACTATGTCAAATTGTTGAATTTCAACACGTGAAACCAGGAAAAGGTCCCGCTTTTGTCCGCACAAAAATGCGCGTCATTGAAACGGGTAGAATGATTGACAACACATTCTCTGCTGGACATAAAATTGAGATTGTACGAATCGAAAATCGTGAGTATCAGTATTTATACCATGATGGTAACGACTATGTTTTCATGAATCAAGAGTCGTTTGAACAAGTTCCAATTCCTACAAAACTTATCGAAAAGCCAGAATTTCTAATTGAAGGAATGACCTGTAATATCCTTTTTCACGCAGAAGAGGAAATGCCATTGGTCGTTGAAATGCCATTATTCATTATTTCTGAAATTACATACACAGAACCAGGAGTGAAAGGAGATACTGCAACAAATACGATGAAGCCTGCGACATTAGCTTGTGGAGCAGAGGTTAGAGTTCCATTGTTCATCGATACTGGTGAAACAATTAAAGTAGACACACGCACGAATACATACATCGAACGCGTTAAAAATTAAATGAATTAACCGATATAAATCCTGGCGTTTGTCAGGATTTTTTTTGTGAAATAAATCAATGTCATGGAAAAATATTTTCTTCAATTAGACAATAACGTTGACATTGCCTACCAATGGATTGAACCCAACATATTAAAAGAAGAAGTCACTCTCGTATTTCTTCACGAAGCATTAGGTTCTATCTTACAATGGAAACGTTTTCCACAATTCCTATGTGATTCTCTAGGCGTAAAAGGATTGGTTTATGAGCGTCAAGGATATGGATCTTCCTCCCCTCTAACAAAAAAGAGAGATAGTCATTACCTAGAAGAATATGCTGTCGAAGAAATGCCTCCAATCATCCAAAAGCTACTTCCAAATTCAAAAATTATTCTCGTTGGCCATAGCGATGGAGGTAGTGTTGCGTTGATGTATGCCTCAAAGTTTTCACAAAATGTCGTGGGCGTCGTTACTATGGCTGCACACGTCGTTGTTGAAGAGGAAACTATAAATGGAATCTATCCGGCGATAAAAGCGTACCAAGAAGGAAAACTAGATGGATTACAGAAATATCACGGTGATAAAACAGATACTATTTTCAAAGCGTGGTCTGAAACATGGTTAAGTGAAGAATATCAGCAGTGGAATATCTGTGATAAAATTCATCAGACAATTCCATCTCTTATCTTGCAAGGAGAAAAAGATGAATATGGGACAAAAAAACAATTAGCATTAATTAAAGAGCAAGTTCCAAACGCTCTTACCTTTCTCATTCCAAACATTCATCATCAACCTCATTTAGAGCAACCTGAAGAAGTAGCTGTATTAATTAAAAATTGGGTTTTAGAAAAAGGAATCATCTTATCAAAATAGCTTTTATACCTCTTCCAATATAGAAAGGTGCATTTTAATATGCATAAAAAATTATATACAAAACAAAAACGCCTCTTAATATAGAGGCGTTTTTCACTATAATTAGTTACACTTATCGCGCTAATGTAACATTACCTTTAAATTCTTCTGTTTCACCGTACAAAGAAGTCGCAAATATACGATAGACAAAAGTACCAGAATTCATTTCCTTTCCTTTATAAGTACCATCCCATCCATCATCGACATCATCGGTATAGAAAACAAGATTACCCCATCTATCAAACACAGACATTTGAATTTTCACAAGACAACGTCCATAAACTTTAAAGTAATCATTTATACCATCTGAGTTTGGTGAGAAAATAGATGGAACAAATATTTCACCACATTTTATTTTATAATTGACACATACAGAGTCTTGTAATGGGCAAACGTCTGGAGCAAGAAGTGTCACCACATAACATGTTGCAGAGTCAGGCGTTGCAATTGGATTTGGACAGTCGTTACAACTTAAGTTATCAGAAGGACTCCAACTATATAGAACTCCTGGAATATAGGGAGACATCGTTACGTTTAGATTAGTTGTTTCACCTTCCAAAACAGTGGACGATGAAGACGTTACGGTAGTAGTCGTTGACAATGGAGGATTTACAGCATATGTTATTACTGTTGGAACACTTGTACAACCATTGTACGTTCCTACAATTTGATAAGTAACAGAACCAGGTGTGGCACTATTCGTTAACGTAATTTTATTGTCAATGGAGTTTCCAACACCACTAGTCGCGCCACTCGTACCATTATTGGTTCCAGTCCATTGTATAATTCCACCAGCTGGATTCGTCTTAATATTAATCTTTAAACTATCTGCGTTACAAATAATAGCCCCATTTCTAGATTCTAAAAGAATATCAGGTCGTGGTTTTATAATAATCGTTTTAGTCGCATTCATAGCACATTGACCAGCATCTGGTGTAAATGTATAAGTCATATTTTGCGTATTATCAAAAGCAGGTGACCAAGCACCAGTAAATCCATTTAATGAAGGATTAGGTAGTGTGAAATTAGCACCTGAACATAAAGAATCTACTATAGCAAATGTAGAAGGAATCTGAGCATCAACGACTACTTGCATCGTTGTAGAATTAGCACACGCTCCTGGTGAAGGTGTAAATGTATAAGTCGTTGTTTGCGAACTATTCGGAGCTGGTGACCATGTTCCTGGAATACCAGTGGTAGAAGTTGCAGGCAACGTGAAAGGTACTCCAACACAAATAGGTCCTGGATTAACAAATGTTGGCGTTACAGGAGGACCAACTACTACTTGCATTGTTGTTGTGGTAGCACACGTACTTCCTGTTGGCGTAAATGTATACGTTGTTGTAGCTGTGCTGTTTTCAACAGGTGACCATGTTCCTGTAAATCCATTACCGGAGGTTGTAGGCAAAGTGAAAGCCGCTCCTACACAAATAGGCCCTGGATTCGTAAATGTTGGTACCACCTGAGCATTGACATCTACTTGCATAGTTGCAGTGGTAGCACACACTCCTGTTGAAGGTGTAAATGTATAGGTAGTCGTGGCTGTATTATTAACTGCTGGTGACCATGTTCCTGCATATCCATTACTAGAGGTAGTAGGTAGCGTAAGAATTGCACCTGTACAAATAGGTCCAGGATTCGTAAATACTGGTGTTAATTTAGCATCCACCGTTACTTGAGATGTCCCACTACATGAACCATTTGTATAGGTTATTGTTGCTGAACCATCACTCACACCAGTAATTACACCGCTACTACTAACAGTAGCAACCGCTGTATTACTAGAAGTCCAAGTTCCTCCTGTCGTGGCAGGAGTTAATGTAACCGTTGATCCGACACATATTGTTGGGTCAACAGGTGTCAATGCAATAGTACAACCGCACGTGGGTTCCACAAAGGTAGCCGTAGTGGAACAACCGGCATTTGACGTAAACTCGGCCGTGACAGTACAGTTCTGACCATTACCAGCTCCTCCTGGAAAAGAATAAGTTAACGAAGATGAACCAGTAGAACCTGAATTAAAAGGATAACTCTGAGTACCTCCACAAGAAGAAGTAACTGTTAATGTTCCTGTCGTCATCGTTGTCATATAGTCAATAGTGCCTGAAACAGTTGTACCCGTCCCTCCTGTACATGTTGCTGCTGCTGTCATGTTACCAATTTGGCAAGGCTGTGTAATAGCACAGTTTGTTGAGCCTGTACCTGCTGTTTGAGTAAAAGAAAGATTACCAGATGAATTCGTATAATTTGTAATTAAAACAATGTAAAATTGTCCTGCAACTGCAGCAGGTGGTGTTGAAGCTCCAGGTCCTGGACAACCACTTCCAACTCCACCAGACATTCCTAAACCAAAGTCTTCTGTTGTTGCACTAGAATAACTAGATTGAATTGGAGGCGTACCTCCCATTATACTTGTACAACCTGCAGTTGGATCTGTAAAAGGTCCCCAAGACGCAAAGTCAATATCCAGTCCACCACCATCCATGTGTAATTTGATGGGTCCCGACTGATCTGCTTGCATATAATACCATGTAGGATTTGGCACAGTGTATAAACAACCATAATTAGGCCCAGCAGGTGCAGTCGTACTTACCGAGTTTGGAAAAGATAAACTGGCACTACCACAAAATGGAACTGCATTATTACAATCTGCGACCGGTTGTGCAAAAATAGTATTGGAAAATGATAACTGTAACACTACTATACTAACGAAGTAGAATAGCATATTCAAAATAGTTTTTTTTATAGCGATATTCATTATTAATCTTATTTAGTTAGGAAGTAATCGAATAAGGTAATTTTCTTTATTAATCCGATAGTAATCAGACGAACCATCTTTTTTAATTACCCAAAAATATTTTAACGGATTGAAATTATTAATATTAAAATCAGGTCCTTGGTCATAATCTATATTAGAATTGTATTTACTCACAAGTATAAGCGTTGAAATTAACGGGTAATTTCCTTTATCCAACTCTTCTTGAGAAACTTCGATTATTTGTATGCGATTTAAAAACTCCTTGTAGGATTGAAGGTGCTTCTTGGTAAGGTATTGCTCTGCATCTTGATACACATCCTTTGCTAATTCTTTCACTTTATTATCAGAGAAATTTAACCTAATTTCTGTTTGACTGAATGATAAAAATGAAAATAGCAAAAAAAACAACGTAATTAACAGCCTCATAGTCAGTTTGTTAGTAACAATGATAAATTAAATATTAAAATAACATATAAAATATTCCACTAATCTAACGTTTTTTTAGGTAACAAGGTTGCTTTAATGCTAATTTTTAATGTCATAATTTATGTTGTTTGTGAATATCTCTTTCTAAATTAATACAATATCAGAAGATTCAATTCCAAAAACGATACCCTTACCATTTAATTTTCAACTGCATTTTTCTATTCAAATATTCATTGCACTTCGAAAAATGTTTATTCCCAAACCAATACCCTCGATTGGCGCTTAATGGAGACGGATGGCCAGATTCTATCACCAAATGCTTCTGCTGATCTATCAATTTTACTTTTCCGCGAGCATAACCTCCCCACAGTAAAAACACACAATTTTCTTTCTCTTTTGAAATTATTTTTATAACCGCATCTGTAAACGTTTCCCAACCTTGCTTTTGATGACTTCCTGCTTCATTTTCTCTAACAGTTAACGTTGCGTTCAATAATAAAACACCTTGTTCTGCCCAACGGAATAAGTCACCATCTGTTGGAATAGCAGTACCTATATCGGATTGAATTTCTTTGAAAATATTAATCAACGAAGGTGGAAATGGAATTCCTTTTTGAACGGAGAAACATAGACCATTTGCTTGACCTTTTCCATGATACGGATCTTGACCAATAATAACCACTTTTAGTTTTTCCCAAGAACAAGCATCGAAAGCTGCAAAAATATTTTCAAATGGCGGATAGCAAACGTTTTGTATGTATTCGTTTTTCACAAGTTTCGATAATTCAACAAAGTAAGATTTTTGAAATTCAGCCTCCAAGTGTGGTTTCCAAGTATTGTTAATGATATTCTCCATCTATAAATTATCACGTTTTTACAAGTCGAAAGTAAGAAAAAAAGCATCTGTAAAATAGAACAATTCATGTTTTTAATCATTTTTATCAAACTATTATGCAATAGCATGATATAAATCATTTTTTTAGCATGAATTTGACTGTTTCTTTGCTTTTTACTAAAAAAGCATGAAAACTCCTTTATTCTGTGATCATTGTGGTGATGAAGTTTTAAATCGAAACGTACATACATTTGAAGGTAAAGCATTTTGTTGCAACGGCTGTATGGTTGTTTACCAACTATTGGATGAGAATGGAATGGGTGCTTTCTACAAATTGGAAGAAAAATCAGGCGTTCGACCTAAAAATGTGCAAGAACACAAGTATGATTTTTTAGAAGTCGAAGAAATTCGCGCTAAGTTCATCGACTTTGAAGATGAAAATTATATCAAAATCACGTTATTTCTACCAGAGATTCATTGCTCTAGTTGTATCTATTTATTGGAAAACTTACCGCGTATCTTACCTGCTGTAACTTCTTGTCAAGTAGCATTTATACAACGAGAAGCTTTTATTACTTTTCGCAAAAACGAATTAAAACTTTCGGAATTAGCGTTATTTCTAAATAAAATTGGCTACGCACCGAACTTCGGAAATCGCAAAGAACAAAATAAAAAATCGAATAAAACTTTTCTCTATAAACTAGGTCTCGCTGGATTTGCATTCGGCAGTATCATGCTTTGGAGTTTTCCGGAATATCTCGGAATGGGCGATGTGGATGCGACTTTTCGAAACCTCACTTCCTATCTTTCGTTTTTCATTTCCATCCCTGTTTTAGTATTTTCTGCTAGTGATTATTTTATTTCCGCCTACAAAGCAATTCGAAGTAAAGCATTGAATTTAGACGTCCCAATTACGATTGGTATCATCGCGCTTTATCTTCAAAGTGTGTATGCTATTTTCACCAATCAAGGTTCTGGATATATGGATTCATTTGCAGGGTTCATCTTTTTTCTATTAATTGGAAAATGGTTCCAAAGTCGAACGTACGAATCTTTATCATTTGAGAGAGATTATACTTCTTATTTCCCAGTAGCTATTACGAGAATCTCTGATGGAAAGGAAGAGATTGTGGAAATTGAAAAGATAAAAGCAGGTGAAACTATCTTAATTCGCAACGAAGAAGTCATTCCTTGTGATAGCGTTTTAGAAAGTGAAAAAGCAAAGATTGATTATAGTTTTGTTACGGGTGAATCGACTCCAATTTACAAAAGCAAAGGTGATTTTATCTATGCTGGAGGAAAATTACTCGGTCAAAAAGTGTACTTAAAAGCGGAAAAATCTTCCAATCGAAGTTTGCTGACTCAACTTTGGAATGATGTGAAACTAGAGAAGTTCAAACCGACCCGTTACAAATTTCAAGATGTCGTCTCTAAATATTTTATTGGTGTTTTATTTGTCGTCGCTTCTCTATCTGCCATCGCTTGGTTGTTCATAGACCCAAGTCGCATTACCGAAATTGTCGTGGCAGTATTAATTGTGGCGTGTCCTTGTGCGCTCGCTTTATCTTCTCCTTTTACCTATGGAAATATTATGAAATTGATGGGGAGAAAAGGACTGTATCTGAAAAACACGATGATAATCGAGCGAATGGAAGAAATCACCGATATTGTGTTTGACAAAACAGGAACACTAACCGAAAGTATTCATTTACAAGTACATCAGTTTGGCGATGAATTAAATCTGGAAGAAAAGAACAACCTATTTTCGTTAGCAAATTCCTCTACACATCCGCTTTCAAGAGCAGTTGTTCAATTTTTTAAGTCCCAAAACATTTATGCCGATTTAGACATTTCTCACTTTGAAGAAAATGCAGGTTTAGGATTAAAAGGGGAAATCGACGGAGAAGAAATAATGTTGGGAAGTCATTCATTTATCTATGGTGAAAAGATTATTTCAAACGAAACGGAAACCTATTTCAAAATGGGGACAAAAGCCGGAAAATTCACTTTTCATTCGGAATTACGTCCGGGAATAAAACAACTTATTGGTAATTTAAAAAACTATACGATTCATATTCTCTCCGGCGATAAAGACAAGGACAAAGAGTTAATGGAATCTATTGTTGGAAGTGCAAAGAATATTCATTTCAATCAATCGCCAAAAGACAAGTTAGAATATATTTTAGACTTACAAATTACGGGTAAAAAAGTATTGATGGTCGGTGATGGTTTAAATGACGCTGGCGCTTTAGGTTTATCAGATGTTGGAATCGCCGTTTCGGAAGATATTTTCCGCTTCACGCCTTCTTCTGATGCGATTATACAAGCAAATAAATTATATGAACTCAATTCCTTCATGGAGTTAAGTCATTATGCGAAAAAAGCATTGAAAATCTGCTTAGGATTCTCGTTAACCTACAATTTCATCGGATTGTTATTTGCCACAATGGGCGCTTTAACACCTTTAGTGGCCGCGATAATTATGCCTTTGAGTTCGATTACAATTGTTGGATTGAGTACGTTTTTGGTGTATTTGAAAAGCTATAAATAAGGTTTTTCAAATATATTCAAATTCGATAATTGTCTAATATTTTGAATTGAATTATAAAATTTCAAATCTTTATTTTCCTTTTACTTTTTGTCCGTCAAAAAGTAACAAAAATCTCGTCACCGTGATCTTT
Source organism: Taishania pollutisoli (assembly GCA_040394775.1). Taxonomy (GTDB): domain Bacteria; phylum Bacteroidota; class Bacteroidia; order Flavobacteriales_D; family Crocinitomicaceae; genus 40-80. The sequence continues at coordinate 2,473 of JBEBRN010000003.1, read as the reverse complement.
TTCACCACCCAAATCTTCCTCATTGCTTACAAAAATAAAACTCGCTAGCGCTCAGACAGCTATTTTTGTGACAGCAATTTCGTCGTTTGTGTCCCAGCGAAAAAATCAATGCGACATCCTAATCCATCTTTGAGTTTGGGATTTTCATTTATTTAAATGACCACATCATAAATGACTCATTTTCAAAATATTTATAGAAATTAAATTGACTATAAATAGCACCTCGCTAATTCACTATTGGTTGTGTATTACTTTGAGTTACGACAGGTTGGTTTGCTAAAAACAGTTTTATCTTTGTTTATTCGTAATTATCAACAATGAAAAAAATTGCAATCATCTGTGGTGGCTTTTCCTCCGAGTATGAAATTTCATTAAAAAGCGCAGTTACCATTTTGGCTAATTTTCCAAAGGAGTTTGATGCTTTCCTAATAGAATTGAACAAAGACGGCTGGACCGCAATTTATAATGAAAAGCGCTACACTGTCGATCCTTGGAAGTTGTCTTTTTCTACGGAAAATGGGCATGTAAAAGCAGACGCCGCCATCATTTACATTCATGGAAATCCAGGAGAAAATGGTCGTTTGCCGGCATTATTTGAAATGCAAAATATTCCGTTTGTCAATTCTGGAGGTTTGGCTTCTCACTTATCGTTTGACAAATGGTATTGCAACCAATTTTTGAACAACTTTGGAATTAAAGTAGCCGATTCTTTATTCCTGAAAGACGAAAATCAATATACACCGGAATATATCATTGCTGAATTAGGACTTCCATGTTTTGTAAAACCAACTGATTCTGGTTCATCGTATGGCATTTCGAAAGTCTCTAAAACAGAAGAATTAGTACCTGCATTAAAAATGGCTTTTGCGGAAGGGAAAATGGTGGTTGTAGAGCGTTTTTTAAAGGGAACAGAAGTTACATGCGCTGTTTACCAAACGAAAAACGGTATAAAAGCACTACCTTTAACGGAAATTGTTTCTGAAAATGACTTTTTTGACTACGGTGCCAAATACTTAGGGGAATCACAAGAAATTACGCCTGCAAGGGTAAGTGATGACATAACAGCGAAAGTACAAGCCCTTGCAAAAGAAGTCTATCAGTTGTTAAACTTGCGGTCAATTTCACGTGTTGATTTTATGGTCGTAGATGGCGAACCATTTGTGATTGAAGTCAACACAACACCTGGGTTTTCTGATGCGAGTTTAGTTCCACAAATGCTAGCATGCGAAGGAATTAAAATTGAAGATTTTTGGAGAGATATTGTTAATTTTGAATTGAACTTAAATTAAAAACTGAATATGAACATTCTAATTACTGGTGGAGCAGGATTTATTGGGTCTCACGTTGTTAGACGATTTGTCAAGAAATACCCGAATTACACCATTGTGAATTTTGACAAACTTACCTACGCTGGAAATATCCAAAATTTAGAAGATATCCAAGATGTACCTAATTATCACTTCGTAAAAGGCGATATTTGTTCAGCAGAAGATGTTCAGAAAGCATTTGAAAATTACAACATTTCGCACGTTATTCATTTAGCAGCAGAATCGCATGTCGATCGTTCGATTGATGGTCCAATGCCTTTTGCAATGACGAACGTTATCGGAACGCTCAATTTATTAGAAGTGGCACGTGCTAAATGGAAAACAGGTGAAGATCACGTTTTTCATCATGTTTCCACAGACGAGGTGTACGGAAGTTTAGGAAAAGAAGGATTGTTCCACGAAACCACTGCTTACGACCCAAGAAGTCCATATTCAGCTTCAAAAGCGGCTTCCGATCATTTTGTAAATGCTTATTTCCACACGTACGGATTACCGATAAAATTATCCAACTGTTCCAACAACTACGGCAGTCATCATTTCCCTGAGAAGTTGATTCCTTTGATGATTTTGAACATTTTGAACAAGCAAGATTTACCTGTTTACGGAAAAGGCGAAAACATCCGCGATTGGTTATGGGTCGAAGATCACGCTTCTGCCATTGATACTATTTTTCATAACGGAACTTTAGGTGAATCCTACAATATTGGAGGTTTGAACGAGTGGACAAATATTGATTTAGTCAATTATTTATGCGATTTGATGGATGAAAAACTCGACCGACCAAAGGGAACAGGAAAACAATTAATCCGTTTTGTAAAAGACCGCGCTGGACATGATATGCGCTACGCCATCGATGCATCTAAAATAGAAAATGAATTAGGCTGGAAACCGTCTATTACATTCGAAGAAGGTTTGTCGAAAACCGTAGATTGGTATTTAGAGAATCAAGATTGGGTGAAGAATGTGACTTCTGGTGCTTATCAGGAGTATTATGAGAAAATGTACGGAAAATGAGTGAACAGAGTGAGTGAGCAGAGAACAGAATGAGGAACAAACAAGAGTGAGAAACAATGAACAGAATGAGGAATAAGAGTATGTTCATTAAACTGTGTCAAAATTTTATTTTTTAAGAAAAAAGTGTAAAT
>JBEBRN010000002.1:0-81548 GCA_040394775.1 Taishania pollutisoli | reverse complement strand
ATTTTAGGATTGCAATAATGATATAGCTCTAGCACCGCAAAATAATTTTAACCCTTTTAGTTTATCACAGTCCATATCAAAACGCTTAATGGTTCCATCTTTATTCCATTCGATATAATAATCATCGTTAAAACAAGTCTTAAAATCAACGATAATTCCATAGTTAAAAGGAAAGTAAAGCGTTTTCTCTCCATAAAATTCACTTTTGGTGACTTCATAAATGAATGGGATTGTTATTGTTTTCTTTCGACCATCAGATAGATAATAGTCAATATCAACGTCTCTATTTTTTCCTTTATTGGTCATTTCGTTGTCTATTTCTACAATCGTTAAAGCATAATCCCTCAAAGAGGTGTCTCTATTTTCAGTGAAATTTAGATTTGATTTAATAATATATTTACCGCTTTTATCAATTAACTGCCACCCCACCTCTTTGTAATCGGTTTTTACAAATGATTCCATCGACCAAAGCTGCTTTTCAAGATTTAATATAAAGTCACGATATAAATTGATGTCGTTATTCAAATCACTCTTATTATCTGCTTGGCTTTTATGAATTTGATTAGTTGATTCACTATTCATACACGAAAATAAGAATAGAAAAAAGCAAGTAATAGTGAGTATTTTCATAGTGTAAATGTAGGAATTATTTTTGAAAAATTGTAAAACTGAAATGCTTATTCTTTATCTTTGAGATATGAGCGAATCAAAACTACGTAAATATCTACATGATTCTGATTGGGAAAATGACATTCCTAATGCAGTAAAAAATAAAATAGTCACAGGCTTACAACAAGAATCTGAAGGAAAGGTTATTTCTCATAACACAATTCTAGAAAAACATCGAAAAAAATTCCCGCATCTAAACTTATAATGGAGATTGTTTGGACTGAACTTGCCGAGGAATCTTTTGATGAAATTATCACATTCATCCACATACAACGCTTTACTATCGAATCAATAATAGTAAAAAGATTACGCTAATTACATTTTGGGACAATCGGTGGAATCCTAATAAAGAGTCTTAATCTATTTGATTTATCCAAATCACATATAAATCACCTTCACTTTGATTTTCTGCTTGCTTCACAAAAAAGCTATTTTAAAAAATGCATCTAATGAAAAAACAAAATCCCCAAAGATTTGACTCTTTGAGGATTTGATTATAAAAATACTTTTGGATTTCTCCTTTAAAATACTCTAACAGCTCGCACCGAGAAGACGTTTAACTTAAGAGTTGGCTCTGTGTTTCCATTGTTAAAATAGAAATCATACGCTTTGTCATAAGTTGATTGACTACTGCTCCAATACAATACGTCTTCACTTAAGATTGTTCCGTTATTTGCGGTTGAAGTTGCGTTAACCATTGCTTTATTCGTGTATATCTCTATCATTTCATCACGACTTGGTAAAAACCAATCCGAAAAGGTATTTAAGACTAAATTTCCACATATATAAGCCGCAGAAGTAGTACTAGAACATTCCTCCATAATATCTTTTGTATTTTGAGCTCCCGTTCCTATTGCTAGACCATTTGCACCACTAAGTATCTCAAAATGACATCCCCAATCGGCACTACTCGTGACAATATCGTTGACAGAACAAACCATTCCTTTGGAATTATCAATTGGGTCCACCCAAAAAACAACACCACCATCTCTGAATGAACCTAAAACTGCTGGTTCTTCGTAAACATCAGTTAGTGTAATAGTGACATTTGAAACTGCATCGTGTTTTCCATTACTTGCTTCCACCTTAGCAGTAATCACCGGATTATATTCATAATTGAATATTGACTTGTCTTTTACAGAAAGCATTCCTGTCACTGCATCAATAGCCAAAGCACCTTCCACACTTTCTGAAAGTAAAGTATACGTAAGATAACTCTTTTCTGTTTTTGCTTGAATCGTTCCCAATTCATCCCCATCTGCTGGATTCTCTGCTATCGTTACCGAGAAATCTTCCGCATATACATTTTTGTCCTTTTTACAGGATGTCATAAATGCCATAGCGCTTATTAAAAGCACGAATAAAGGTAATTTAACTGTTTTCATAATTGTTAATTTAATTGTTTTATGTTTTTATTTGAGCTTCAAGATAAATATATCTGAACTTCCTTTTGAGTCAAACTTCTGACTTCCTAATTTAATGTTTTCACTAAAGTCACCTATAATATACGTCTGATCAGTTTCATTGTTAGTGATGATTTTAGCCGGATTTACCCAATCTCCAAGCGTTATTATATCACCCGTTTTAAATCCTACATTTGTGATTTCTTTTGATAGCAACTTCCTTCTCAATCCATCCTTCTTATACCCTGCGATCAAAACATTGTCATTCGGCTTACAAGTAATCGATTGTACATAAATATCCGAATCGTCCTTAAGGTGATGAATCCATTGAAGGTCTCCGCCTTCATTTAAAAGACAAACAAAACCATCTAAAGAACCATTCGATCTTAGTGTTAGAAAAATGTTGTCCCCTTCATTTTCGAGCTCACCAATATACGTTGTAAAATTACCACTAACAACCAGTTTATTCTTTGAATTAAGTGCAATTGATGCGATTCTCTCTTCTCCTAAGGAACCAACTTGTTTCGCCCAGATTATCTCACCACTTTGACTATACTTCACAATGTAGCTATCTAATCCTACGGCATTCGGAATTTCACTATCCTCAGAAAAAGAAACACTTCCTTCGAAAGTTCCTGACACATAAATAGCACCATCATTTTCGACCGCCATTGACGTTGTGAATGAATCAAAATCACTTGAAATATGCTTTACCCATTCAAAGTCACCGGAGTAATTTAACTTTAAAAGAAAGCCATTTGTAGCTTCCATTTCATTATCCCCACAAATTAAGATCTCTGGGCGCTTCTCTGCCCAAGTCGGTGATGTATTAAAGTTAGTTTTACCTGTAAAATTACCCGATAGATAAATTGCATTATTGGTACCTATTTTCAGCTCAGAAAAACTCAATATTGCTTCTGCACCTCCAAACTGTCGTGCCCATTCGATTTCTCCATTTTTGTTCATCTCTAAAATAAATGCTGAACCATCTTTCCCTGTTGAGGTAAGTGTCTTCTCTACACCTTCCACGGTATAAGTAAAATCTCCCATAAAAGTTCCTGCTATAAATATAGTCCCTACTATATTTGTACTAACCACATTAGACTTCAAGTAAGTGGTAGCACTTAACTGTTTCACCCATATTAATTCATCCGATTGATTGTATTTCATTACAATACCATCTTTACTTCCTTTTGTCGTTAGTGGTTTTGAAGTGAAAGCATCATTCGCACCCGTTTCGTCCCACTTAGCAAGATTTGTCGTTAATTCTTTAGAGAAACTTCCTGTTGCAATAAGATGGCCAGATCCATCGATTGTTAGAGCGTATCCATTGTCTTTTCCTATTCCACCTACTTGGTCAATTAATTGAAAATTTGTGTTTTCTTGTGAAAATCCAAAAGCAGAAATGTGAAGAGCAACGGCTACTAAAACTATCTTAGTTATGTTCATTTTTTTGTAAATTTTATGATTATAAAAGTAGTGCTTTAAATTAAATAGGATTGATTATTACCTTTTTATGGAAATATTACATTTAGAAAAAAGCCCAAACGAGATCGTTTGGGCTTTTAGTAACTTCTTATTTTATAGTTTTATCAAACGTATTGTTCTTTCTGCATTACTTGTACTTAACTGCAGTAAGTAAACGCCTTTCGCATGATTTCTTAAGTCTATTTTAGAAGTATTTGTTGTTACTTCTTCCTTGCTAATTATTTGACCTAAGCTATTGCTGACAACTACTAACGTAGCTTCATTCAATCCTTCGATGATGTATTCACCTTCACTTGGATTTGGATAGGCTTTGACTTCGCTTAAGAAAGATTGCTTTTTCACACCTACTCCTGATGCATTGTAAATACCAAATGTAATACAGCTTGTATCTGCTCCACATTCATTTACAGCGATTAAACAAGCTTCGTAAGTCCCATTTTCATCGTATTCATGCACTGGATTAGCATTTCCTGAAAGTGTATCTCCATCACCAAAATCCCAATACCAGAAATCAACATTGCTTGGCATATTTGCAATTGAAAAACTCATACTTGGATCATTTAATGATGGGTAAGCAAGTGACATATTTTTAATTTCATTATCCTCTAATAGTACTCGGTCTTTACTAATACAACCGTTCATACCGACAACCTCAGAATAGATAGCTGAAATCGGGTTATACATATCATAAATAAAGAATAAAGAATCATTATTAACTGTATTAGAGAAATTCGCTACATAGTAAGAACTAATATTTTGGCCTGTTGTATCTATTCCGAAAGCTAAAGCTTGTTGATCACAAACAAATAAAGTATCTGGACCTATGTTCGCATTCGGTGATTGTTTTACATATATCGTGATGCTGTCTTTCTTAAGGCATCCATTAGAAACAGTTGCTATATAAGTCGTCGTCGTTGGTGGTGTCACCGTTTGTATCGCTAAATTACTTTGATTATTGTTCCACGTAACAGTAGCACCTGTAGTATTCGATATCATTATTTTAGTCGAATCACCACTACACAATGTATCTTGATCGGCAGTAATAGAAAATACCAGTGGAGCGGATGCCGCATATATTTTTATACTAGCAATGCTCGTACAACCGTGTATAGATATCCCTTGTACAGGATACGTCTTTGTGGCTGTTGGTGTTACTACCAGAGTAGGATCCGTTGACAAATCTTCTGACCAAAGATACGTTGCAGCATCGCCTGTAGCAGTAAGTGTCGCACTTCCACCACCACATAAATAAGTGGTATCGGCAGTAACTGCAATAGTTGGTTTTAGATTTGTCACAATGGTAATAGAATCAATCGTCGTACAACCATTATATGCTGTTGCAGTATAGGTAGTTGTAGAGTTTTGAATTGTCCACATTGACCTCCCTGATTCTCCGCTATATGGCCAGCTCCAAGAAAAACTAGATTCGTTAGCACCTACAACACTTAACTTAGCATACGTTCCCTCACAAACAGAATCTTTTTCTGCTGCAATCGTGAAAACGGGATAAGCAGCCGAGTAAACAATTGTTTTTGAAGCAGTATTCGTACAGCCATTTGTTCCAGTTCCAGTGACGGAATAAGTAGTTGTAGCAGTAGGTGAAACTGTTTTTGTAGCTCCACCACCCAAACTATGACTCCATGTATAAAGAGACGAATTTCCAGACGCCGTTAATGTGACACTTCCCGTTTGACATACTGAATATGCATCCGCAGATAGGTTAACATTTGGTGCCTCATCAGCAGTCACTGTAATGTCCACTTCATCTTTAGCGATACAGCCATTAGAATCGGTACCTGTTACAGTATAAGTAATGGTCGCTGGATAATAAAGTAAAAAGGGAACTCCATTTTGTTTTCCACCGTTCCATGTGTATGTTTCAGCTCCACTTCCCTCAAGAGTTATTCTTGATTTAATACAAACCGTTCTGTCGGCTCCTGCATTAACATTTGGTAATGGATTGACGATTATTTTTAAAGAATCTCTTTTACTATAGCAGTATACACTACTCGTACTGTATCCATTTGTATTTGGGAAACTACGAGATGTTCGACCAATGACACTAAATGTGCTATCAGCAGTTGGATAAACTGTTTTGGGACTTCCACTACCCAATCCATTATCCCAATTATAATAATCTGCTCCAGAAACAGTTAACTTTGCATTTTTTTGAAAACAAATCGTCGAATCATCTGCTACTAGATGCAATATTGGTAAAGGTAAAACGGTAATATCTATCTTTTGACAATCATTACCAGTAGACCCTATACAACCTCCTTCTGTTCTGGCATAATAGGAAATCGTAGTGTTTGTACTTCCTGTATTTATAGGAGCAACTGTAATACTATCTCCTGAACCTATTGATGTTACACCACATCCGTCTGTGTACCATTCCCAAACGGTGCCTCCGTTTAACGTTCCCGAAGCAACAAATAAAACAATGCTATCTTCAGAACAGGCTGCATTATAGTCTGTATGGGCATTATAAATTGACATTAATTGAGGTGGGTAAGCCGTACATGGTTCTAAAGACCATAATTCAACGTTGCTACCTCCGTAGCCTCCTCCAACTCCATCACCTGCACTGAAGTAAAGCGTGCCATCTACATCTATTAAATTTGAGGGATTACTTCCAGTAGTCCCAACTCGTATATCTTTAGTCATTTGCGTACCACCTGTAGTACCGTCTGTTTCCCATAACTCAGCTCCAAATCCTGTTTTTGTAGCTGAAAAGTAGAGTTTACCATTTACCTCAGTAAAATAATTTGGCCCTCCATTAGCAGACCCTGTATTTATATCTTTTAACAATACAGTACCAACCGCTGTTCCATCACTTGCCCATAATTCATGTCCAACTACACCGTCGTTAGCAGAAAAATAAAGAAGGCCGTTAAATACCGTTAAGTATCTCGGAGCACTTCCTGTTACACCAGAATAAATATCTGTTACCATATTAGTTCCTGAAGGCGTTCCATCACTCGTCCATAACTCTCTACCATTTACACCATCGTCAGCTGAAAAAAATAGGTTATTATTAAAACTGGTCAAATACATTATTGGATCACTAGCACTCATACTTTGTACTATGACTGTTCCTGCAATCGTTCCATCACTTGTCCATAACTCGGACTTATTTGTTCCATTTGGAAAATAAAGAGCACCATTATTTACCACTAATTCATCGGTATATTCCAATCCTGCTTTTAATTGAGTCGTTCCTGAAGTGGTTCCATCACTTATCCATAATTGATATATTGCCCCAGCTCCCGAAGTTGGTCTTCCTAAAAAATAAAGCGTATTATTGATATGGATTATTGAATAAATGACACTATTAGCACTTGGACTAATATCCTTTACTAATTCTGTACCTGATACGGTACCATCGGTTTTCCAAAGCGCGTAATCGCTTGATCCATCATTAAAACAAAAATACAGCATGCCATTCATCTCATGAAAAGTTTCTTTCGTAGAAACGATGGTTCCTTTTATTATTTTTTCGGTTCCTGATGCAGTTCCATCGCTCATCCATAAAGCTTCCCCAGTTCCGTCATCTGCTGAAAAATATACCTTACCATTGAATGCCTTTAAATATCTTGGATTAGAACTACCTGAAGAAGATCTAATATTCTTAACCATTACAGTTCCAGTAGCCGTTCCATCACTTTTCCATAACTCTCTACCGTTTGTTCCATCATCAGCGGAAAAATACAAGTCGTAGCCTAGAGCTGCAAATTCATTCGGCGAACTCGAAGTAGTTGGATTAATGTCTTTCACCATACTTTGAGCAAAAACAAGGTTGATGCTCATGAGTACAAGAGCAATTAAAGTTACTTTTTTTATCATAATTTATTATTTAATTCTATTTTTAAAATAGCTCGTAGCTTATTTAATTAAAAGTGAAATTCCGTATTATTTCTCAACTGAAATATTCTTTTTTGTAAGCATATACTATTCCTTTACAAGTAAGCACATTCCCTTTGTAAAGTATTTTAGAAGCTTGGTTTTTTTATAAAAGTATATTTCATGAAACATCCAAACAACTAATTAATTATGCATTAAATAATTATATTTGTAATCATTAACTATTTGTATCCACCTATGAAAAACTTTAGAACACTATTAATTTTTCTACTTTTAGCTAACTTTCATATGAATGGATTCAGTAGTGATAGTTTAGCCGTTAATATCAAAGTAGGAAAAATCAAACAATACATTCAGTCTAATAATGATTCTGCCAATGTAATGTTAGAAGCCTTTCGGAAAGAGACTACGAAATCGAATCTATATGCACAATCTCAATATCATTTCCTTAAGGGATATCTGTTACAGAAAAAAGGGAAGTTCGCGGAAGCCATCACTGAGTTTAATACTTTTATTAAATTGCAAAATGACTCCACCAATAGAGAAAGTATCGATCAAATCAATCGAATTGCGATATCGTACAAGAATTTAACGGAATTCGATAACGCTAAAAAATACTATCTAATTGCCGCTCAATTAGGTAATCGTTCTAATTATAACAAAGGAATAGGTGACAGTTATTCTGGAATGGGACATATATTTGAAAATACTGGAAAGTATAAGGAGGCAATGGAATACCATACGCAAAGTAATCGTGAATTTAAAATAGCCCGTGACTCTTTGGGAATAGCTTCAAGCTATAGTAACATTGGAAATGTCATGTATTACTTAAGCGACTTTGACCAAGCATTAATGTATTATAAGAAATCGGCTCATATTCATGTGTTAATGAATGACGAGCAGTTTGTTGCCACTTCGTATGGTAATATTGGAATGATATATCAACAGTTGAATCGCCTAGACAGTGCATTAATCTACAACTTAAAGTCATTACATTATTTTGAAAAATTAAATAGTCCATTTTATTTAGGCACCATCTATAATAATATTGCGCTCGTTTACGATGATCTCAAAGATTACAAAAAAGCATTAGACTACCATTTAAAGAGTTTAGCTATTAAAGAAGAAATTAAAGATAGAAGTGGATTAGCTACTTCTTTAATTAACATCGGAAACTTGAAAATGAAACTAAAGGATTATTCAGGGGCAATCGATGACTACAAAAAAGGAATGGTTATTTGTGATGAAATAGAAACGCCGAATCTCAAGATGAATGCCTATAAAGGATTATCAAAGGCATATCAAGAAACAGGGCGTTATAAGGAAGCGTTGGATTATTACATTTCATATTCTGAAATTAGTGATAGTTTAAATACCGTAGAATATAAAAATAATGCTGCACGATTAGAAACAGAGTTCGACACGAAACAAAAAGAAGAAACAATTGCTCAACAAAAGAAAGATTACAAGCGTGACATGGCTGTTGAAAAAGCAAAATCTCAGGTTCAATATATTATATTAGTAAGTGTTATTTTACTTCTTCTAATTGTCATCATCTTCTTTATCATCTTCTATCAAAAGCTAAAATTATCACGTAAACAGAAGGCTATTATTGAAAAGCAAAATAATGAAAACAAAGTGCTTTTGGGTGAAATTCATCACCGGGTGAAGAATAATCTTCAAGTTATTTCGAGTCTATTAAGTTTACAAGAAAAGAGTATCACCGACGAATCCGCTAAAAGAGCAATATCGGAAGGTAAAGAGCGAGTTAAATCCATGGGGTTAATTCACAAAATGCTCTATCAAAACGACAATTTCTCGGGTATCGAAATGAATGATTATACCGTGAAGTTAATAGATGGATTAATGGATTCATTTGGTGTCAATCAATCCTTAATAGAAGTAAACACAAGTCTAGATAGAGTAAAATTAGATGTGGACACCGCTATTCCAATTGGATTAATCATTAATGAATTGGTTATCAATGCGTTTAAGTACGCATACACCAACATTGAATCACCTAAATTAACCGTGAAACTAGAGCAAAAACCAGAGGGATTAGTTCTACAAATCAAAGATAACGGAAAAGGAAATCCAGATGAAATTAATAACTCAGTATCTTTTGGCTCAAAACTTGTTAAGTCTTTAATTCGACAATTAAATGGAGAATTGACACTCATCTATGAAGATGGATTAAATTACTCCATTTTAATTAAAGATTATAAACTCGTTTAAATGAAAATTAAAATACTCATTGTTGAGGATGAAGTTCTAATCGCAGAAGATATTGCTAGCGATTTAACCGCAGATGGTTTTGAAATAACAGGTATTGCTATGTCTAGCGATGAAGCCTTAAAATCTATCGAAGAGAATCTTCCTCATGTAATTTTAATGGATATTAATATCAAAGGTAATATAGATGGAATTGAGACAGCCAAAATCATCAACGAACAATTTCCTATGCCCATCATTTATGTTACGTCAAATACGAGTTCTCAATTTGTCTCTAGAGCTATAAAAACGGGACCACATGCCTTTATAACGAAGCCCTATCATTACAGGGATTTAGTCATTGCTATTGAATTAGCATTAAACAGACATAACGAAGCTGTCATTCAAAACGAGGAAAAAAATATTCAACTAGATGCTATTTTTGTCAAACAGGGAGAATATCACCGAAAAGTACTTTTAGAAGACGTATTGTATATTGAGGCTGATGGAAGCTATTGTACAGTCTATGCAAAAGATAGCAATTACACGTTTTCTTTTAATTTAAATCATTTTCAAAAACAATTATCTTCTCCTCAATTAATAAGAGTTCACCGTTCTTATATTGTGAATTTATCGAATATAGATGGGTTTGATAAAAGTACTTTACTGATAGAAGACAAAATAATTCCAGTTAGTTCTCCCTTTAGAGAAGATGTTTTTAAATATTTTAAAAAGGTTTAGAATTACTCTAATTGAGCTCTACAATTTTTTCACGTCTTCGAACTCTTAAAAAAGTGTTCTATATCATAGAAAATATCACATATAAATCACCTTCACCTTAATCTTTCGATCTCCCTTAACGACAAAGCTCGCTTTTGGAAAACTAGGTCGATTAGAAAGTCCAATAGATTGATAATTCGAAAAACCGATTCCTTCTTTTGGTAAAATAAATCCTTTGTCAATTTTGCCATTTTTATCTTCGTCATGTAGAATATTCACGGCATACGTTCCCTCGGATAAATTGGTAAATGTATAAGTGGATTTACCGTCAACAATTTCGGCTGTTCCCATTTTATAGAACTTCTTATAATGTTCATCTGGAATAGAACCGTCTTTATTATACAATGCAAATTGGACGTGCCCTTTTTCATTTCGTAAGTTTTCTACTTCAATTTTCACGGAATAATTATCCGTCGAATCTTTAGTAAATGAACCGAAGAAAAACAGCAGGAATAATCCCAAAATTAGGGTTAAAACAAATTTCATAGTATTCTAATTTATGTTATACAAAAGTAGTTTTAAAATGCCGCATTCCAATTCCCTTTATGCTTTATCTGTTTCAATATCTATTTGTGAAAGCGTTTTCTTAAGACTGAATTTCTCTTTCACTTTATCGACCACATCATACACCATTGGCACTAAGAAAACGGTCAATGCTAATGAAGAAAGCAATCCTCCAATAATGACCCACGCCAAGCCATTTTTCCATTCTGCGGATGTTCCCGTCGCTAAAGCAATAGGTAACATTCCAATTGCCATGGATAAAGTAGTCATCAAAATCGGGCGTAAACGACCTACACTCGCTTGAATGATTGCTTCTCGATAGTGCGTTCCTTCTGCTTTAATTTGATTCGTAAAATCGACTATCAAAATAGAGTTCTTGGTGACGAGCCCCATCAACATGATTAGTCCTAATAAGGCAAATAAACTTAAATGGCTCAAGGATAAATTCAAGGCTAAAAACGCTCCAATGGCTGCTACTGGAATGGCAAACAGTGCCACAAACGGATAAATATAACTGTCGTACAAAGCGACCATAATCAGGTAAATCAGTATAAACGAAATAATCAAAACGGACCCCAAAGCACCAAAACTATCATTTTGTCGTTTGATATCACTTCCCCACGTCATCTGAACACCTGCTGGAAGTGGATTTTTATTCACAAATGCTACTACCTCATCGGCTACTGTTCCTGCTGGTCTTCCCAATGCATCAGCTGTTAATGTCACTGCTGGTTGACGGTCTTTTCGTTCTAGCAAAGAAGGAGAATTGTCTCTTACCACACTTGCAAATTGTGACACTTCAATCGGCATTCCCATTGGGTTAACAATACTCAATTGCTCTACATCGGATAAACTTTGACGATCAAACTCATTCAACCAAACTCGAATCGGATATTCAACGCCATTTTCGGTCAGTGAAGCGTCATCATTTCCCGTAAAAGCTGTTCGTAAATTCATACCTACATACGCTGTATTTAATCCCAAACGTTGCATTTTATCTTTATCTGGTGTCACTTTTAATTCGGGACTTCCTTCTTCAACAGATAAACGCACATTGTCAGCTCCTGGTGTCGCTTCAATCGCTGCCTTTAGTTTATTAGCAGATGCCATCACATTTCTGATATCACTTCCACTCAATGTAATTTCAATCGGTGCCGTACGTGGAACCAATCCTAGTGCCATCATTGAGAAGTTGATACTTGGAAATTTATCTTGCAATTCACTTCTCAATTGTCGCATGAATTTTTCCGTAGGAACTTTCTTAAGACCAACTTTTTTCAATTCTTCTTTATCCATTTTGAGCTGAATGGTAAACTCTGTTTTGTTCGCCATTCCCACACCTAAACTACCAATTCCTGTACTTGGCCCACCGACATTACTGAAAAGCGTTGCTACTTCAGGTTGCTTCATAATGTAGTTTTCTATCTTTTCAGAAACCAAATTATTTTGCTGAATGGAAGTGCTTTTATCAAACTCTAAGGCCAAACGGAACTTTCCTTGGTCTCCGGTAGCAATTAACTCTTTACCAATAATTCCTTGTTTCATCATGACCGCCGTTCCGACAAAAAGCAATAATACAAAGCCTGTGAAAATCAGTTTGTGATTCAACACCCATTCGAGTTTTCTACCATACCAATGAATGAATTTGTCCAAGTTGTGCTCAAACCACAATAAGAAACGGTTAAACAAATTCGTCGGTTGTAAGTCCTCTTTTTTACCAATTCGTGAAGCTAGCCAAGGTGTTAGGGTAAATCCTACTAACAAACTGGTTAATACCGTTACTACGATAACGACCGCAAATTGCTGTAACATGTCGGCCACAAAAACCTGAAGGAAAAGAATCGGTACGAAAACGACAACGTCGACTAAAGTAATTGAAATAGCAGAAAAACCGATTTCCATACGGCCATCCATCGCAGCCTGCCATTTTCCTTTTCCCATATCTAAATGGCGTTGGATATTCTCAAGTACAACGGTGGCGTCATCGACCAAAACACCGATAACCAATGACATCGCCAATAAAGTCATCAAGTTTAAGGTATATCCCAATAACCACATTGCTGCAAAAGCGGTGATTAAAGAAGTCGGAATGGCCACTGCCACAATTAATGAATTTCGGAAACTTCGCAAGAATAAAAGCATCACTAAAGAAACCAATATGACGGCTAAAATCAAGTCAAAAACAACAGAGTTCACTGCAGCAATTGTATTATCTGTACTATCATCTGTTACGACAAAATGAGCGCCCGTTCCAGCATGCTGTTTTTCGATGGTTTGAAATTTCTCTCGAATGAGTCTAGAAACATCGACTGCGTTGGCATCTCCTTGTTTTTTAATCAATAATCCAACGCCGTTTTTACCATTGTAGCGACTCACAGAACTGATGTCCTTTATGCCATCGACAACTTCAGCTACATCTCTTATATAAACTGGACTTCCCGGCATAGGCATCGCAATTTGCACATTTTGCACATCGCTAATAGTCGCAAACTTACCTACAACACGAACGGAATTACTCTCTTTATCAGTTTGTATTTTTCCCGCAGGTAAATCAATTCCTGAACGATTAATCGCTTCTACCAGTTGAAAGAGCGAAACCTTATAACTTTTTAACTTGTCTTTATCTACTTTTACCTGAAACTCTCGTTCCTCTCCACCTAAGACTGTTATTTCTGCAACCCCTTTTATCTGTTGTATTTGGGGCAAATAATCATCTTTCAATAATTGGAAAAACGCACTTGGTTTCAAGTCACTCGTTGCACTCACCGACATAATTGGTAAGTCGTTAGGAGACACTTTACTCATTACAGGATTTAGAATATCCTTCGGTAAATCCTTTCGTATATTGTCGATATGACGCTGCGCATCTTGCATCGTTTGATCCAAGTCAGTTCCATATTTCAGGTTCGCAATAATAATGGACGCATTCGGTAAAGACTTCGTTACCAAATAATCGACTCCTTCCAAATTCGAAAGTGCATCTTCAATTTTTCGAGAAACGGATGTCTCCACCTCATTCGGCTCAGCTCCTGGATAAACGGTCCGAATCACCACCACAGGTTGATTAAAGTCCGGCATCAACTCATAGCTCAGATTTTTATACCCAATAACTCCCAACAAGGTAAATACACTGAAAAGTACAATAATCAGCGATGGACGTTTGATTGATATTTCTGTTATGTTCATTTTGTTTAATTTTATTCAATTTCAATTACGAATTAGAGAATTACGAATTACGAATGATTAATTTCTAATTCGTAATTCGTAATTGAAAATTTTTAATTGATTGACTCGACGTTTGCACCATCAAATAAATTAATAAATCCATTCGTCACAATGATATCTCCTACGCTTAATCCACTCGATATAACGGAATTATTTCCAACCGCTTTTGAAACAATAATTGTTTGTAAAACAGCTTTTCCACCTTTGACTAAATAGACTTGTGCTTTTCCTGCTTCCTCCACAATAGCAGATGAAGGAATGATAATACCTTGTTCTAGTTGACTTCCTTTTGAACTCACTCTTCCAAACATTCCTGATTTAATGGCTAAGTCCTTCGTATTTACCACTTGAAATTGTATAGGAAAACTACTGCCCATATTGGCTTTACTTCCGACCATCAATACTTTTCCTGTAAGTGGTTTATCTGGATAAACATCCGTCGTAACGTTGTATTGCTGGTTGAGCTTAAATTGACTTAACTCCTTTTCAGGAACGTTCACTGTAAATCGTAAACTGGAAATATCCGTAATCTGAATCAACGGCATTCCTGGTGCCGCAAATGCTCCTTCTTCCGTCATCTTAAAAGTCACAATACCATTAAAAGGAGCTCTGATAGTCGTTTTGTTAATCTGTTCCAACAACGTTGCTCTCTGTAATTTTGCCGATTTCAGTCCTATTTGAACTTTTTCCAATTGAACTCCTTGAATTGCATCTGCTTTAGCAAGAATGGTGTAGCGGTTTAAATCATCTTGTAAACCTTCAATTTGAACATCCACCGTTTGCAATTGAATTTTCAACAAAGCATTATCCAACTGAATTAACGTTTGACCTTTCGTCACTTGACTACCGACATCTACCAAAACAGCGTTAACTTTTCCTTGCGTCTCGGCGCTCACTTTCGTTTCCATATTCGGTTCAAACGTCCCTGTGAAGAGGCTACCTTCGTCGATATACTCGACTGCAATTGTATCCAACTGAACGCCAATAGGTTTTTCCTTATCGTACTGATAAACTCTTTGTTGTGTCGTTTCTTTATTGCCTTTCAACTTAAAAAACACAACTGCAATAACCGCTAGTATTGCAACGATTCCTAATATTCTCTTCCAATTCATCTGCTTTGATTTTATCAATTCTCATTAAACATTAATCCTTCATCATTAACCATTAATCATCATTCCCTTCAATTTTCTCAACTCTAAATCAGCTTTCAAATAATCAATGATGGCCGATAAATAATTTTGTTGTGTCTCTCGAAGCGCATTGTCTGCTAACAACACATCCGTTAAACTGGCCGTTCCTAATTGCTGTTGTAAAAGCGTTTGATCATAAATGGTTTGTGCTAGTTCAATTTGATGTTCGCTATTGGTGACTGTTTTTTGTGCAACTATTCGTTGACGATTCGCATTTTCAATCTCCATTTCATTCTTATCCGTTATCAACTGTGATTGTAGTTCGTTGTTTTTTATTTCTAATTTCTTTTGATTGATTTTTCGTTGTGTGACCGTACCATTAAAGAGTGGATAGGTCAATTGAACACCTGCAAAACCAACGGTATAAAACTTCAGAAAGTCGTTCGGTTTACGATCATAGCCAAAGCCTGTTGTTCCATAGGAAGCAATTAAATTCAATGACGGCAAAAAGCGTGATCTGTTCAATGTCCGAAATTCAGCATTCAATAGTTTGTTTTGCGTTTGAATGAGTTGAATATCTAAATTTTTTCTTTTGGTAGCTTCTAAAGCGGTTTGAAAGCGAATGTCTTTCTCTACGATAATAGCTGTATTTAATGCAATTCCCATTTGGAGTTTCAATGCATTTAAAACTTGGATATACCGATTGTTGACGTTTTCTCGTTGAGTCGCTAATTGTTCCGATTGCAATGTCACTTTGTTCACATCCGTACCTTTTACCATTAATTGCTCGTGGAGCTGTTGCATATTCTCCAAAAGTCTATGTGTATTTAGCAAGTTGCTATCGATAAAAGCTAATTGGTGTTGCAAGATTTGCGCATTATAATAAAGCGTCGTCATGTCAAATAAGACTTGCTCTTCTGCTTTTTGATACTGTAAATCGGTTAATTCACTCGCAATTTTGGTATTTTGAATAGCGCCATAAACTTGTGGATTATACAGTGGCATCATCAATTGTAAATTAGCGTTGATGTTATGAGGAACACCAAATTGTGCTTCTTTGAATTGACCTTCTGGCGCCATTGGATTAAAAGTCGACAACGGCATCAACTGATGTGGCAAATCCGTGAAATACTTGTAATCAGCATTTGCCATTACTTTAGGAATCAGGTTTGCTTTCGCTTCTTTTTCTCTTTGTTCACTAATCGCCATGTTATTTCGATTGATTTGCAGCGTTTTATTAAACACTTGTGCCGTATCAATACATTGCTTCAAACTCCAAGTATCTTGTGCTTGAATTGTATTCCAGCCGATCAAAACCAAAAGGCTGAAAATATGTTTGCGAGCGCTCACTAACTTCATAAAGCAAAAAAATTTTAGTTCTTATTCTTAATTCTACTCATTATGCAATTGTCGATTTTTAATTACGAATTAAAAATTGACAATCATTCCCCTCCAATCATCTTAGAAACAATTCCTTTTTTAGTGGTATGTTCTGCTATTAAAATTCCTACAAGGTGCAATACTATAAATATCGGGAACCAATAAATTCCCCATTTATGAATTGTTTCAATTCCATCTTTCCATTCAGTGAAGAATCCTTTTTCTAGACATATTCCAGTACTTGCAGAAATAAAAACAAACACATAAAAATAAACGTAGGTAAATCCTTGAAAACGTTCTTTAAGCGGAATTCCACTTTTGAAAGGATTCGGGAAACGGATACCTTTTACCAACATATAAATGATACGCGCCAAGAAAGAAAAAATCATTACATGGGCGAAAATCTCATGCCATTGCCACATCGGTTCACGGATCGTTTTCGCAATATCAGTCATTTGTTCTTTTGGAATAGCAGTACCGACTTTACTTTCAATAACCGAAACAATCTGGTGTTTATTCATCCAATACATTCTCAAAAAACCGGTAATGAATAAAATAGGCATTGCTAGCGCCATTAGCCAATGAAGTAATCGATGAAAAAAAGTAAATTTATTTTGCTGTTCCATTTTTATTTCTTTTCAATCATTTTTAAAATCCCTTCTAAAACAACCATTCCATCTTTCACAAGATTAGATTTATTGCTGGATATTTTCCATTTTAAAACTACCATTCGCATTCCTCCAGTGATGATAGTCGTAATCGTCGAAGCATTGATTAGTTTTCCATATTGTTCGTCCTCTTGTCCTTTTTGAATATTCGCAATAACAAGTTCATGCATCATATTCATTATCTCTGAAACCTTATTACTGAGTGTTTTATCGAAATGAAAAATACTCTCAGCAAAAATGACACTGACAATAGCGGGTCTAGCCATAAATGTTTTCAATTGTGAATTAAATATCGCTCTTAACTCATCTCCTGCTGTTGTGTCTGAACCTAATGAAATTCCTTTAATTCTTATTTTCATCTCTAACAAGAAATAATTAAGTAGGCTTAATAAAATTTCATTTTTACTTTTAAAGTGACGATAAAGAGCTGGTTCTGACAAACCAATATCTGCAGCCAAATTCTTGATAGTCAAATTCTGAATACCAAACTGGTCGATACGTGCTGTAGCGGCCTCCATGATTTCAATTTGTCTGTCAGTATACTCTTTCATTTCACTTAAAATAACTAATTGTTAGTTAGTGTTCGCTAACAAAGATAAAACTATTTTTTTAATCACAAAGAAATCTTTTGAAAAAAAGAAATTATTTTAAGATAACTGTCATCTGAAATCTATCTATTCCCAGCTACAACCACCACTTTCTTTACCTTAAAAGTTTTTCCTGTAGAAACATGGTAACCGTCAAAAACAATAATATGTGTTCCGATAACTGCCTTTTGTTGCACATTATTTAAACCATCCCAGATAAATTCTCCGCGAACACCAAGCAACTCATTCTTAACAAGCTTTCTCACTTCTCTTCCTCTATCGTCATAAATGGTAACAGAGCCGACATAACCATTGTCATCCATCTCATACGTCATCATTAGAACATCTTCAAATCCATCATTATCAGCAGAAATAGTTGCTGAGCTCAGCGTTAAAGTTCCATTGTATAAAAACGATGTGTTTTGTGAATTTTCCAATCCAGGCGTGGCAAAGCCAAACGACTCTGCAGCTGTATGCCACGATTCTGGAACTGTGCTTGGAGCAACATCGGAAACGCGTTCTAAAGACTTTCCTTTTCGGTCATCTAGTAATTTAAAATGCCACTTTTCGGAATAAGTCAACGAATCAATAGTGGTCAATGAATCGATGAATAATCGAACAGTAGAAGCATCATTACTCATGGCAGGAATCGACATCTTAATGAAATTTCCCTTACTTGTAAACGGATAGTTTTGTTGCTGAAAGAGTGTGTCGGGTGTTAAAACAACGATGCCTTGAGGATATAAATAATAATCGCTATTTATCATCGTATTATTACTTGCCCCCGTTTTGGTGTTCGTTAACTTTAATCCATATAAGTTGAAGATTTTATCAGAAACATTTTTCAGTTCAAGAAAATCCGACCCACCAGTAAGTGGATTAAACAACAATTCATTAATGATAACATCGCCTGATGCTGGTAAATGTGCTAAAACAAATTCTTGTTGATCAGATGGATTCGTATTTCCTTGACAATCTTCACTATTCAACACTGTCAAAACATACTGTGTAGAAGGTTGCAAATATTCTCCTAGTTGAAGATAAAAAAGGGCTAAATTATTCGTATCTCTATCAATAGTCGTAATTGATATAGTAGGCGTAATTTGAAACGTTACGGTAGTGTTTCCACCAATTGGTTCAGAAAAAACAACTGTCAACGTTGAATCAGAAGTAACCTTGATTAAGTATATCGTAGGAGCAATTGTATCTGGTTCAGTAGAATACACAGAATTGATTAAGCCGGGTGTTCCACCTAAAATATCGTTTGATGCTTTCCAATTTGATACATCAGAGCAAACAAATGTCGAATTAATTCGCTCCAAAGAAAAACCACCGTCTTTTTTAAAATCATCTTTATACCAATCAAGTGTATAAGCGATTTGATCCATTTGATCTCCTGCTGAGTCTAACAAAATAACTTTATCTGCTGCATTTTTATACGCTGGAAAACTACTCACATAAACCGAATTGGTGAATTGTGACACACCCGAAGACGAGGCTAATACTTTGTATTCATTTGGCGCAATCCAAACTGAAGTGTTAATCGTTCCAAAACTATTATCGTTTCCAACTTTCCAGCCTTTCAAGTTGAAATGCTTATTACTTCGATTATAAATTTCTACGTATTCATATTCTGGTAATCCAACTACTGGTGAAGGATCTACCATCACTTCATTGATAATAATATCTCCTGAAGAAGGAGTCTCAGAAACATTATAAATAAATGCTTTTGTACTATTACCATTATTACCTTCACAATCTTCTAAATTTTGTAATTCTAGCGAATAAGAGGTGTTGGTTGCGATGGGATTCGAAAGGTGAATAATCAATTTTGATAAATCAGAAACATCTTGCGTAATGGAAGAAACAGCAATTGATGGAGTACCAATAGCAACAATCTGACTCACAACAGCACTCGGAATTATTTCATTTAACTTCACACTTATAGTCGTCAAGTCAACCACAATAACCGTATCGATAAGCGGCGAACTAACATCTGGTGTATTGTCATTGACCGAATTAATTAACCCCGATGTTCCACCTGAAATAGCTGTAGAGGCCATCCAATTATTTTCACCTGAACACACCAAATCAGGATTAATTCGCTCCAATGAATAACCTCCGTCTTTTTTATCAAAGTCCTTATACCAATCGATCGTGTACGTGATTTTATCGAGCTGATTATTGTTGTCATCCGCCAAAATAACATCATCGGAAGCATTCTTGAAGTTAGGAAAACTCGTTACTGCCTTTGCATTGGGCAATTGTGGAATAGCACCACTAGAGGTTAGAACTACATATTCATTTGGTAATAACCAAATTGAATTGGTAATCGTTGCAGTAGTTGTATTGTTCGAAACTGTCCAGTTTTGGAGATTGAGGATTTTTGTGCTTCGGTTATATAATTCCACATAATCGTACTCTGGTAATCCAACAGCAGGAGTTGGATCTGCTAATACTTCATTAATAATCACATCACCAATTGCAGGAACTTCCGCTACTAAATAAATGAACGCTTTCGTATCATTTCCAGAATTGCCTTCGCAGTCTTCTAAATTCTGTAACTCTATGGTGTAGTTCGTATTCGTGGTCAGTGGATTCGATAAGTGAATAGTCAGCTTAGAGAAGTCAGCACCATCTTGCGTAATAGATGCAATTACTAAAACAGGTGAAGTAACTGCCACAATTTGACTCACTAGCGCACTTGGAACGGTTTCATTTAACTTCACACTTATAGTCGTCATATCAATCACAATAACCGTATCGATAATTGGAGAAATAACATCTGGTGTATTGTCATTGACCGAATTAATTAACCCCGGTGTTCCACCTGAAATAGCTGTAGAGGCCATCCAATTATTTTCACTTGAACACACCAAATCAGGATTAATTCGCTCCAATGAATAACCTCCGTCTTTTTTATCAAAGTCCTTATACCAATCGATCGTGTACGTGATTTTATCGAGCTGATTATTGTTGTCATCCGCCAAAATAACATCATCGGAAGCATTCTTGAAGTTAGGAAAACTCGTTACTGCCTTTGCATTGGGCAATTGTGGAATAGCACCACTAGAGGTTAGAACTACATATTCATTTGGTAATAACCAAATTGAATTGGTAATCGTTGCAGTAGTTGTATTGTTCGAAACTGTCCAGTTTTGGAGATTGAGGATTTTTGTGCTTCGGTTATATAATTCCACATAATCGTACTCTGGTAATCCAACAGCAGGAGTTGGATCTGCTAATACTTCATTAATAATCACATCACCAATTGCAGGAACTTCCGCCACTAAATACGTAAAGTTAAACGTTAAGCTCGTATCGTTCCCAGCGACATCTTTCACACTTGGAATCGTTGCAGTATACGTAACACCATTCGTAAAAGCAGAAGAGAAATCTAAGGTTACAATAGCAGGGTTTGTTTCTTGTGTAATTGTATTTAAAGCCAATATAGGAGTGGTAGAAATAAGCTGATTCACAATATCCGCATCTACCTCCTCGTTAAATGTTACTTGAACTGATTGGTTCGTTAAAACAGAAATATTAGAAATAGTAGGTGCGATTATGTCTAATTGTTCAGACCCTACATAAATATCATCCAATGTGATTTTTTTAATATTGGAAGCAGTGTAAGAACATCCAATGCCAAAATAAGGCTGTGCAACACTGTTTACATCTGTAACACTTCCTTCTAGTGCATAGTTGGTTCCACCTGTATAATCAGCATAAAGTTTCCATTCACCTATAGCGTTGTGTGTAATTTTAACACCCGCTGTAAAAGAACCAGAAACAGCACCAAGCGTTCCTGTTAGAATTAATGTCGTTATTCCAGAGGTGATTTTGTACAATTTAATAGCGTCATTAGAACCCGCTTCACCAAATAGTAAGTAATAGCCATTTTGAATATTAGCAAAAGTAGCATCATCTAAAGTCAAAAATATCTTAGTGAAATTTGACCCAGAACCGGCAAAGCCTTGTTTTAAATAAAAGCGCCATTCAACATCATCTAAGTCAGCTAATGAGTTATTCGTGGAAAGATAAGACGTCGAAGCGACCGATGCGCTCGTCTGTAATTGGGAAGAAGAATTGACTTCAAAATCAGCAGTGGTTCCTATCCAAGTTGGATTATTTGTAAAGTCTCCATCGGTGAAATCTTCAACAAGCTGAGCCGCTAAAAAGAACGGAAGAAAGAAGCATGATATCAGAATTAATTTTTTCATAAGCACAATAAAACACGATAAATGTACTAATTTTGAGATTTAGAAAAAATAATTTAGTCAATTTCTATATTTTTTGATATGAAAGTAGCAGTCGTTGGAGCAACAGGAATGGTAGGAAGTATAATGCTTGAAGTTCTAAAAGAACGAAAATTTCCTGTAACTGATTTAATTTTAGTCGCTTCTGAAAAGTCAGTCGGTAAAACAATATCATACGACGGTCAAGAGCATCGCATTTACAGTTTGCAAGAAGCCATTGACGCAGCTCCTGATATCGCTTTGTTTTCTGCTGGAGGTCAAACGTCTTTAGATTACGCACCTGCCTTTGCCGAAAAAGGCACCATTGTTATTGATAATAGTTCCGCTTGGCGAATGGATGATACGAAAAAACTCATCATACCTGAAGTAAATGGAAAAGAACTAACAGTTGATGATAAAATCATTGCCAATCCAAATTGTAGTACTGTTCAATTGCTAATGGTACTAGCACCTCTTCATAAGAAATACACCATCAAAAGAGTCATTGTCTCCACTTATCAATCCGTTACAGGAACAGGCGTTAAGGCAATGGAGCAAATGACAAATGAACGGAATAATATCAGTAGTGAAATGGCTTACCCTTATCCTATTGACCAAAATTGCATTCCGCACTGCGACACCTTTTTGGATAACGGATATACCAAAGAAGAAATGAAACTGACCAATGAAACCAAAAAAATATTAGATCCGTCCATAAAAGTATCTGCCACTGCTGTTCGAGTTCCAGTTGTAGGAGGGCACTCTGAGTCCGTTAATATCGAATTTGAAAACGATTTTGATTTAGAAGACGTTCGCAAAGCATTACGTGTCGCAAAAGGCGTGGAAGTAAAGGACAATCCAGATACAAATATCTATCCAATGCCCAAATACGCGCAGGGAAAAGACGACGTTTTTGTTGGTCGCATTCGTAGAGATGAAACGCAAGAAAACACACTTAATTTATGGATTGTTGCCGACAACTTAAGAAAAGGAGCGGCCACGAATACAATTCAAATTGCTGAATATCTGCTACAACAAAAATTCATTTAAAGCAGCTTAAACTAAACAAATAATTCAAATTAAATCATCGCTAATTAAAAATATTTTTGCAAGCTATTAAAAAAATGATTAAATTTGCACTACAATTTTGAACGAGGGGATGTTGTATCCCCTCTTTTGGTATTTTATGATTGATAAAAAGTTAGTACGAAAGTTAGCAGAAGAGCGCATTTTAGAATTAAATTCTGATTTGTTTATTGTAGAAATGAAGATTTCATCTACCAATGCTATATCTATCGAATTAGACAAAGACACTGGTGGTGTTTCTATTGATGAATGTGTTTCAGTTTCTCGAAATGTAGAACACAATTTAGATCGAGAAGTAGATGATTTTGCACTTAGTGTTTCGTCAGCAGGATTAGACAAACCATTGAGACATCCACGACAATTTCAAAAGAACATAGGACGAATCATTGAAGTTGTTTTCCTCGATGGTAGAAAGCAAGAAGGAACACTTTTAGAAGCGACTGAGGAAAAGGTTAAAATCCAGTACGAAGTTGTTGAGAAACCAGAAGGAAGTAAGAAGAAAATAAAAATAAATAAAGAAGAAACAGTGGAAATGTCTGCTGTGAAGGAAATAAAAGTTGTTATACAATTTAAATAGTTAAGCAATGAATAGCTTAGAATTAGTAGAATCATTTTCGGAATTTAAAGAATTAAAGAACATCGACAAGCAAACGATGCAACGCGTCTTAGAAGACGTTTTTCGTTCTATGCTAAAGAAGAAGTTCAATACCGACGAGCACATCGATGTTATTGTAAACATTGACAAAGGAGACGTTCAAATCTTCATCAATAAAGAAATTGTGATGGATGGAGAAGTCGAAGACGAGTATACTGAAATAGCTTATTCAGATGCCATCAAAACCGAACCGGATTTTGAAGTAGGTGAATCGTTATCTGAAGAATTCAAGTTTGAAGACTTTGGAAGAAGAAATATTCTTACACTTCGTCAAAACCTAATTTCAAAAGTATTGGAATTAGAGAAAGACAACGTTTATAAAGTTTACAAAGACCTTATTGGAGAAATCATCACAGGTGAAGTTTACCAAGTTTGGAAGAAAGAAATTTTAGTATTAGACGATGATGGTAATGAGTTAGTATTACCAAAAAGCGAACAAATTCCTTCTGACTTCTTTAAGAAAGGAGAAAGTGTTCGTGCTGTTGTAGCAAAAGTAGACATGCGTAATTCACGCCCTACAATTACGCTATCAAGAGCAGCTCCAGAATTCTTAGAGCGATTATTCGAACTAGAAGTTCCTGAAATTTTTGATGGTTTAATCACTATCAAGAAAATTGTTCGTGAACCAGGAGAAAGAGCGAAAGTAGCGGTGGAGTCATACGATGATAGAATCGATCCAGTAGGTGCTTGCGTAGGAATGAAAGGTTCGCGTATTCACGGAATCGTTCGTGAGTTGAGAAATGAAAATATTGACGTAATAAATTATACAACAAATAATAGTTTGTTGATTCAAAGAGCTTTAGCGCCAGCTAAAATTTCTGAAATCGAATTAAACGAAGAAGAAAAAACAGCTAAAGTTTCTTTAAAAGCAGATCAAGTTTCTCTTGCTATTGGTAAGGGAGGAAACAATATTAAATTAGCAGCTAAGTTAACTGGATACGAAATTGACGTATTTAGAGAAATGGATAGCGACGATGATGATGTTGATTTAGAAGATTTTGCGGATGAAATTGACGGATGGATTATTGACGAATTGAAGGCAATTGGTTGTGATACTGCTAAAGCTGTTTTAGAAATGAGTGCTACTGAATTAGTAAGCAGAACAGATTTAGAAGAAGAGACCATTCTTGAAGTTCAGAAGATACTTCGTTCTGAGTTTGATAATTAATTTTAATTGCTACCACATGGGGTAGTGTAAAAAGTATATATGGCCGGAAAAACACATAGATTAAGTAGGGTAGCGAGTGAACTAAATGTTTCTATCTCCACAATTGTTGATTTTCTTAGTGGGCAAGGTCAAGAGATTGATAGCAATCCAAACACTAAGATTGAAGGAGAGCAATATGAAGCACTTCAAAAACAATTTGCAAATGATCTTTTGCTGAAAGAAAAGACAAAACAAACGTCTTTGAAAAGAGAGCGAAGAGAGACGATTAGTTTGGATGATAATAAACCAAAAGAAGAGAATGCATCGGCTGAAGATGAAGATGAATTAGATATCGAACACCTTAAATCTAAGTTAACCAAAGAGCCAACTGTTGATGCTGAAACAAAAGCAGAACCTGCTATTGAGCAACCAGCAAAAGAAGAGCCAGTAAAAGAAGAGCCTATCAAAGAAGCACCTGCTAAAGAAGAAGTAAAGGAAGAGGCAGGTAGTATGCATTTGAATGTTCTGGGTAAAATTGATTTAGATAAAATCAACCCAAAGACTAGACCTGATAAGAAAAAGAAAGACGACACTAAAGCTCCTGCTCCTATTGTTAAAAAAGAGGAAAAAAAGGTAGAAGAAGTCGTTCCGAAGAAAGAAGAGAAAAAAGAAGAAATAGTTGTCCCTCCTGTAGTTGAAAAAGAAGAAGCGAAAGCTCCTGAAAAAGAAACGGCTCCTGAAATCGAGACTATTCGTGTTTCAACAAAAAAACTAGCAGGTCCAACCATTCTTGGTAAAATGGAATTACCTGCTGAGAGACAAAAAGTAGCTTCCTCCTCACATTCTGCGAATAAATCAAATGATTTAAAGAAAAAAAGGAAGAGAATTAAGAAAACAGGTGATGTAAAAGGAGACGCTACAAAAGCTCCTCAAACAGACGATAAAAAGAAAAGTGGTACGCATACTGGCGGTAAATTCAAGCCAGCTCCAAAGCACGAACCTATCACTGAAAAAGATATTCAGAAGGAAATTAAAGAAACGCTGGCTAGATTATCCTCAAAAGGTTCTAAGTCAAAAGGTTCTAAACTAAGAAGAGAAAAACGCGCAAACATTGCTCATAGAATGGAACAAGAGCAATTGGAAGCGGAAAGAGAAGAGAAAATCTTACAACTAACAGAATTTGTAACTGTTTCTGAACTCGCAACAATGATGGACATACAGCCAACACAAGTTATTTCTGTTTGTATGTCATTAGGAATTTTTGCATCTATCAACCAACGATTAGATGCGGAGACAATTCAGGTAGTCGCAGATGAATTTGGCTATGAAACAAACTTCGTTGCAGCTGAATTGACCGAAAATCTTCCAATTGTTGAAGATAAAGAAGAAGACTTAAAACCTCGCCCACCGATTATTACTGTAATGGGACACGTTGACCACGGTAAAACATCTTTGTTGGATAGAATTCGTAATTCAGATATCTCACTACATGAAGCAGGGGGAATTACACAACATATTGGAGCTTACTCACTTAAGTTGGAAGATGGTCGCAAATTGACCTTCCTTGATACACCAGGTCACGAGGCATTTACAGCAATGCGTGCCAGAGGAGCCCAAGTGACAGACGTAGCTATTATAATCGTCGCAGCTGATGATGATGTGATGCCGCAAACAAAAGAGGCGATTGCCCACGCTCAAGCTGCAAACGTACCAATGATTTTTGCTATCAATAAGATTGATAAAGAGGGAGCAAATCCTGATAAAATTAGAGAGCAACTTTCTGTTATGAATATTTTAGTGGAAGAATGGGGTGGTCCTTACCAGTGCCAAGAAATATCCGCTAAAAAAGGTTTAAATATTAAGGAACTTTTAGAAAAAGTATTGCTTGAAGCAGACGTACTTGACTTAAAGGCAAATCCAGATAAAAATGCCATTGGAACCGTAATTGAATCTTCTTTAGATAAAGGAAAAGGTTACGTAACAAACGTACTTGTTGAGTCAGGAACAATGAAAGTTGGAGACGTTGTTTTAGTAGGTCGTCACTATGGACGTGTAAGAGCAATGGTAGAT
Organism: Taishania pollutisoli; assembly: GCA_040394775.1. GTDB lineage: Bacteria > Bacteroidota > Bacteroidia > Flavobacteriales_D > Crocinitomicaceae > 40-80. Next base: position 54,449 of record JBEBRN010000002.1, on the reverse strand, counting down.
GAGAAAGGTGTTAAATTAAAAGAAGCGCCACCATCCACTCCTGTATCCATATTAGGAATCAATGGTGCGCCAAGTGCCGGTGAAAAATTCCATATTTTAGACGATGAAAAAGAAGCGAGAATCATTGCTGCCAAACGTGAGCAATTACATAGAGAGCAAGGGTTACGTACAAGTAAACACATTACTCTTGAAGAAATTGGACGTCGTTTAGCGATTGGTGATTTCAAAGAGTTGAACTTGATTATCAAAGGTGACGTGGATGGTTCAATCGAAGCATTATCTGATTCATTACTGAACTTATCAACGGAAGAAATTGCCATCCGAATTGTACACAAAGGTGTTGGAGCAATTTCCGAAGCTGACGTTAACTTAGCTTCTGCTTCAGACGCTATTATTATTGGTTTCCAAGTTCGTCCAACAGTAGCTTCAAGAAGATTAGCAGATGAAGAGAATATTGATATCCGACTATACTCTGTTATCTACAAAGCAATTGAAGAAATTAAAGCGGCAATGGAAGGAATGCTTTCTCCAGATATCCAAGAAAAAATACTTGGTTCTGCAGAAATTAGAGAAACATTTGACATTACGAAAGTGGGAACAATTGCTGGATGCTTTGTATTAGATGGTGTAATTAAAAGAACATCAAGAGTACGTGTAATTCGTGATGGAATTGTAATTCACACTGGAAGCTTAGGTTCATTGAAGCGATATAAAGATGACCAAAAAGAAGTCAAACGTGGATTTGAATGTGGTTTGAACTTAGACAAATACAACAATATCAAAATAGGCGATATCATTGAAGCCTTTGAAGAGGTTGAAGTAGCTAGAAAATTATAATCAAATTAGAGCTACCTTCCGGTAGCTCTTTTTACTTTCCTTCGTGGTTAAAATCAGAAATATAGAATTAGGAGATTTTCCATTATTGCTTGCGCCGATGGAAGATGTAAGTGATCCTCCGTTCCGTGCACTGTGTAAAAAACATGGCGCCGATTTAATGTACACCGAATTTATCTCTTCAGAAGGTCTTATAAGAGATGCGGCAAAAAGTGTTAAAAAACTAGATATTTACGAGTACGAACGTCCAGTAGGAATCCAAGTATTCGGTTATGATATTGAAAGCATGAGGCAAGCCGTTCAAATCATTGAAAAGACAAATCCTGATATTATTGACATCAATTTTGGTTGTCCTGTAAAGAAAGTAACCTGTAAAGGTGCTGGAGCAGGTATATTATTGGACATTCCCAAAATGGTAAAGATGACAGAAGAACTAGTGAAAAATACTAATTTACCAGTTACTGTTAAAACACGATTAGGTTGGGACGACAATACCAAATATATAGTTGAAACTGCTGAAAGATTACAAGATGTAGGAATTGAAGCCATCTCCATACATGGAAGAACACGTAAACAGATGTACAAAGGTGAAGCAGACTGGACATTAATCGGAGATGTGAAAAACAATCCACGAATGAAAATTCCAGTCTTTGGTAATGGAGATATTGATTCACCTGAAAAAGCAAAAACATACAAAGAAAGATATGGTGTCGATGGCGTGATGATTGGCCGTGCTAGCATAGGTTATCCGTGGGTATTTAGAGAAATAAGACACTATCTGAATACGGGTGAGCATTTAGCCAAGCCAACATTAGCAGAAAGAATTGATGCAGCCAAGACGCATCTTGAAATGTCCATTCAATGGAAAGGAACAAAATTAGGGATTGCAGAAATGAAACGTCATTATTCCAACTATTTTAAAGGTATTCCTCATTTCAAAGAGTACAGAATGAAACTTGTAACTTCTTATGAACTAGAAGAAATCATGGAAACATTCGCAATTATTCAATCACTCGAAAAAGAATTTGAAATAGAGTAATCTTAACTTAGAATAATAGAAAACAAAGTGCAATACGAGGAACAAGAACAAACAGAAGATCAATCAGAAGAATTATTTGAACATTATACTTTTAATGTTGATAAAGGTCAAGAAATGGTTCGTGTCGACAAATTTCTCATTGACCGAATGCCCAATACTTCTCGAAATAGAATTCAAAACTCTTGTAAATCTGGCAACGTACTCGCTAATAAAGTAGCAATTAAACAGAATTACAAAGTAAAACCAGATGACATCATTTCGATTGTCATGCCATACCCAGTTCGAGAAATTGAATTAATACCTGAGAACATACCTATTGAAATCGTTTATGAGGACGATGAATTAGCAATCGTTTATAAACCTTCTAACATGGTCGTTCATCCAGCGTATGGAAATTACACAGGAACACTTGTAAATGCAATGATGTATCATTTTCAAAATCTTCCAGAAAAGAAAGAAGGTTTTTATGGTCGCCCTGGGTTAGTACACCGTATCGATAAACACACTACTGGCTTATTAGTGATTGCCAAAACAGAATATGCCCTTACCAATTTAGCCAAGCAATTTTATGAAAAAACAACCAAAAGAAAATACTGGGCATTAGTTTGGGGAAATGTAAAAGAAGATGAAGGGACAATTACCAACTATTTAGGGCGTTCACATAAAAACAGAAAAGTAATTACCGTCTTTGATAATGAAGCGGATGGTAAACTAGCTATCACACATTATAAAGTAATCGAACGGTTTCAATATTTCACCTTGGTAGAATGTATATTAGAAACAGGAAGAACACATCAAATACGCGTTCACATGAAACATATCGGACATCCTTTATTTCACGATTTAGAATATGGTGGTGATAGTGTTTTAGTTGGTCCAAACACGGCAAACTATAAACAATTCATCAAAAACTGTTTCAACTTAATCGATGGGCAAGCTCTTCATGCGAAGACATTGGGATTTGTTCATCCAACGACAAAAAAAGAATTACTTTTTGAATCAGAAATTCCAAATGGATTCCAAATATTATTAGAAAAAATAAAAAAATTCAACAAATAGGATAACTTATTCATTTATATACCGTAAAAAAATAAGGAAAAACTGTTATTTAAAAAAAAATTATTACATTAGAGCCGTTTTCTAAGTTGGTTATAACAAATTACTTACTGATTGTATGATAAAAAAATACGTTACTATGAATATAAAAGCATTAGCAACAATTGTTGTTTTTGGTGCTGTATCTGTGACTTTCGCTCAAAGAAATCACATAGAGTTAGCTAGAAAAGCATTCAGAAATCAAGAATTCTGTGATGGAGCTCCCAAATGTGCAACAGCTTACAGTAAAATTGTCCGCAAATCAGCTGGGGCACTGAAGCAAAAGGGAGAAATGGCTTTCAAAACGGGTGAATGTTATAGAATGACAGAAAATCCAAAAGAAGCCTCAGAATGGTACGAAAAAGCAATTATATTAAAGTATCAGAAAGTGAGTCCAGAAGTCTTCTTATATAATGGTGATATGTACCTTATAATGGGAGATGATGTAAAAGCAAAAAAGAACTTCGAAGAATACTTAAATATTTCTCCTGGAGATGCTCGTGCAGAAAATGGTTTAGCTACTATAAAGCAAAGAGCTTTGTCTAAAACTTCAAGATATACCGTTACAAATCAAGCTAAAATTAATAGTTCTGGTTGGGAAATGGCACCAATGTTTGGAGATAGAAAGCAAATTCAAATGACATTTTCTCAAACAAAATCGGAATTTAAAGAAACTGATCCAAGAACATGTGAGCCCTATTTTGACTTATGGGTAGCTGAGCTAGATAAAAAAGGAAACTGGACTAAACCAGTTCCAATTGAAGGTGAAGGAATTAATACAGAAGACAACGAAGGAACTGTTTCTTATGCAAACAGAGGAAAAACAATGTTCTTTACACGTTGTCCTGGTGTGAAAAAGCAAAATTTAGGATGTGACATTTGGGTCTCTGAACTAAAAGGAAAAACATGGGGTGCTCCAACTAAGTTAATTCTTAAAACAGCAGACTCACTTTCAGTAGGACATCCATGTGCTTCTGATGATGGTAAATTATTAATCTTTGCTTCTGATATCCCTGGTGGATTTGGAGGAAGAGACTTATGGTATACAACTTATGATAAAAGAGCTGACGCTTGGTCTGCACCAGTTAACTTAGGTCCTGGTATTAATACAGAAGCAGATGAGTTATTCCCTACATTCTCTTTAGATGGTGATTTAATCTACGCGTCTAATGGACTACCTGGACATGGTGGTTTGGATATATTCAAAGCAAAGAAAGTAGGTGACATGAGCTGGGAGAACCCAGTAAACTACGGTATGCCTATCAATACAAAGTGGAATGATTACGCTTTGATTGAATATGATAAAAGAACAGGATATTTCACTTCTGAAAGAAAAGGAAATGTTTCTGAATATAAAGGTGATATCTGGAAGTACGAATTGCCTCCATTCATCTATGACTTAACAGTTGTAGTTGGTGAAGTAGGGGATAAAACAAAAACAAAGCGTATTGCTGGAGTTCCTGTAACTGTTACAATGGCAGACGGAAAGAAATTCAATGGAACAACCAACGCACAAGGAAAGGTTTTCTGGGATAAAAAAGCAGATGGTACTAGATTCGTTAATGAAGAACAATCTTATACAATAGCTATTGGTACTATTAAAGGATACAAAGAAAACAATAAGACATCTAGTATAACTACTGTAGGTTTAGAGCAAGACCAGAACTTCTTCATTGAATTAGAATTGGTTCCTGAAAAAACATTTACTTTACCTGAAGTACGTTATCCTTTAGACAAATGGGATTTGTTAGTAGATACAACAATCAATTCTCAAGACTCATTGGATTATGTGTTAGAATTATTAAATGAGTACCCAGGAATGGTCTTAGAATTAAATTCTCATACAGATAGCCGTGGTTCTGCAAATCATAACCGTGTACTAGCTGATAACCGTGCTAAAGCTTGTTACAAGTACTTAGTAGAGAAAAAAGGAATTGACCCAAGACGTATCGTTCCGATTGGTAGAGGTGAAGATATTCCACAAACAATTATTGTGGATGGTAAAGAGGTTCGATTAACAGAAGCTTATATCAATCAATTTAAAACTAAAGACAAGAAAGAGTTCGAACGTTTACACCAGTTAAACCGTCGTACAGATGCAAGGGTATTGTCAATGGAATTTGATCCAAACACAGCACCTCCTGCAAATCCAAATTACTTAAAATACACTACTCCTCTACCTAGATAATAGGAGTAATATTAAAATACTAAAATGGCTATCTGTAAACAGATAGCCATTTTTATTTTTATCAAAAAACGTTAAAATAGCCGCTTTTAGCAGAATTGTTATTTTTTGGTTTTTTTAGTTCATAATCAAAAGAACCAAGTAGAAAAAAATAGTATCTTTGCGCCATGGAAAAAAGTAAAAGTCATGCTGTCCCACTTTCTGAAAAACAATTCGAGTTACTCGAACGGTTAAGTAATTTTGGATGTGGGCAAGGTATACAGCCAGCTGCGGCTAGTATAACGGCATTGCTTATGATTTCTGATAAGACTGAACTGACATTTGATGAAATTAGAGAAACACTAAATCTTAGTAAAAGTGCCACAAGTAATGGTATTAATCAACTTCTTATCGCTGAACGAATTGGTTTTATTACAAGAACAGGTGATAGAAAACGCTATTTTAAATCAAATGTCGCATCATGGAAAGAGAGTTTTGGAAGTCAATTCCAAAGTCTTAGTAAATTTTGTGCTCTATTAAATGAAATCAAAGAAATACGTACCGATAATACAACTGAATTTAATTCTTCTATCGAAGATTTGTATAGCTTTATAACATACTTTTTAGAAGAAATTCCTAAAATATATCAAAAATGGGAAACAAAAAGATTAGAAAATATATGAAATTAAAGTATAGTTTAACACTCTTAGCTTTTTCATTAGTTGGACTAGCAAAAGCACAAACAACTGAATTAAGCCTGAGCGACTGTTTGAATTACGGTTTGGAGAACTCTCCATACATGACCATTTCTGAAAATGAAATGAAAATGTTCAAATACGACAAACAAGATGTTTATAGCCCTTATCTACCTCATATAAATGGAAGTGCAGGCTTGGATTACAACGCTAAATTACCGGTTACGGTTATTCCAGCTGGATCTTTTTCTCCAACTGAAATACGAATGAAAATGGGGTCTGCTCATGCTAATAATGCAGTCGTTCAGTTGGAACAAAAAATATATGACCAAACGATAATCATTGGAATTCATGGAATCAAAGACATGAGAGTATTATACCAACTCAACTCTGATAAAATAGTTGAAGACTTTATTTATAATCTATCATTGACCTACTACCAAGTATTAATTGTTAATCAGCAAATTAAACTTTTAGAAGAAAATGAGAGTAAATATGCTGAATTGGAGAAAATATTAAAATTACAACTGGAGAAAGGAGTTATAAAACAAGTGGATTATAATCGTGTAAAAGTGGCCTATAATAATATCCTTTCTCAATTAAGCTTAATTAAATCATCCAAAGAAGTTGCTATCAATAATTTAAAAGTGGTAATGGGAATGCCATTAGACAATGAATTAAAAATAGATGAGCAACAACAAATAGTTGAAAACATCAAATTACCTACAGATGCACAAATTGATATAACCAATCGATTGGATTACAAAATTAATGAACAAACATTAAAATTACAGAATCTGAACACAAAGGTAATGAGGTATTCATTTCTACCTACAATAAGTGGATATGCTCGATATGGCGCTAATAGTTATGCTGATAACTTTAAAGATTCATTTAAAGAATTCTATGACTTTGCCTCTATTGGACTAAAATTAACCGTCCCTATTTTTAATGGATTAAAATCAAATATTGCCTATAATAAGCAACGCATTCAGACACTTAATCTAGAGACCCAAAATAAAATAATGAGTGAAAGTTACAAGGTAGAATACCTTAACTCACGAACCAAATTACAAGAAGCATTTACAAGTTTTCAAAATAATAAAGAAAATTTAGAATTAGCAAAAGATGTATATGATGTAACTTCTCTATCCTACCAAATGGGAGCATCCTCTTTATCTGATTTTCTAAATGCCGACTTCGCGTATAAAGAAGCACAAAATAATTATATGACATCAACAATTAACTTCTTGTCATCTCGTTTAAATTTCGAAAAATCAAAGGGTAATTTATCCAACTATTTAAATCTAAGTAAGTAATGAAAAAGAAAGGTATTATCGCAATCGTCATATTAGGAGCATTCGCTGTCTTTGCAATTGTCAAATTAGTTTCTAATAAGAAAGAGCTGGACAAAGGAAAAGAGGTGATAGATCGTTCTCACATTCCAGTTGCTGTTAACTTAGCAACAGCAAAGTCAATGGAAATGAGTTCTGTAATTGTTCGTCCGTCTATCGTAGAACCAAATGAGAAAGCAGGAATCGCTTCAACTATGCCAGGAAGGTTAGAAAATTTCAACATAGAACTTGGCTCTAAAGTAACGAAAGGGCAATCGATAGGGAAAGTGGATACAAAAACGTATGACATTCAACTTAAGAACTTAGAGTTAGCAGTTAGTAAATTTGAAAGAGATTTAAAACGCAATAAGGAGTTGTTTGAAGGAAGTGCATTAGCAGAGTCACAATATTTAGACTCTAAATTTGCCTATGATTCTCGCAAATTGGAAATGGAACAACTAAAACAACAAATTAGTGATTCCTACATAAAATCACCATTGACAGGAACAATCGTTGATAAAAGAAATATTTCAGGGGAATTTATCGGTGCAGGAACCCCAATCGCAACGGTTGTTGATGTAAATACATTGAAAATATTTGTATCAGTCAATGAAAGTGAGGTGCGTTTTATTAAATTGGGAGAGAAAGTAAATATTAAAGCAAGTGTTATTACTGATAAAACATTTAGTGGAAAAGTTACTTATGTAGCTCCAAGTGCTGACGAGAACTTCAATTATAAGATTGAAATTCAAGTAAATGTGAAAGAAAACAAGGAATTAAGAGCAGGAACATATGTCAATGTATACTTCGAAACAAATGCAACAGACATCGCACTACAGATTCCTAAGAAAGCATTAGTTGAAGGTATTAAAAACGCCTATGTATATGTTCTAAATGGTGACAAAGCCGAGAGAAGAACGATCAAAGTTGGTCGTGAAAATGGCGAGTATATAGAAGTTGTTGATGGTCTAAAAGAAGGCGAAAGAGTCGTTATAGACGGTCAAATTAATATCACAGACAATAGTTTAATTCAATCTAAAGACACAAAATAAATATGGCTTCAATTACCGAAGTAGCGATAAAACGACCTTTACTGATTACAGTAATATTCGTTTGCCTCATTCTTTTTGGTTTCATGAGTTATAAGACACTTAATTATAACTTATTACCTAAATTCGACATTCCTATTGTAATGGTGCAAACCATCTATCCTGGAGCATCTTCGGACGAGGTAGAAAATAGTATAACGAAACACATCGAAGAGGCGGTATCTTCATTAGAAGGTCTAAAAGCTATTAACTCCTCCTCTAGAGAGAGTATCTCATTAGTACTTGTTGAGTTAAATCAAGATGCAAGCGCTGAAAAAGCACAGCTAGACGCAGAAAGAAAGATTTCACAAATATTATCCATCCTTCCTGCAGATATCGACGAACCAATTGTTTCGCGGTTCTCATTGGATGATTTACCTATTTTAAGGTTGACAGCAACGTCTAAATTGTCTTCTACAGAAATGTATGACTTAATTGATTTAAAAGTTAAACCATTACTGACAAACGTTCCTGGTGTTGCACAAATTAACTTGATTGGTGGAATAAAACGTGAAATTGAGGTGAAGCTAGATAATAGTAAGCTTTCTGCTTATAAAATTAGCCCACTTCAAGTACAACAACTAATTGCAAGAGGTGGAATGTCTTTTCCTGCGGGAAATATTCAAAGTGACGAAGGTCGATTTTCAATCCGATTAGATGCGAAGTTAAACAACATAGAAGATCTTAAAAACCTCATCATTCGTCAAGGACAAAATGGATCAAAAATCTTCTTATCAGACATTGCCTCCATTACAGATGGTGAAGCCGAAGCAGTGGCAATTAACCGTATTAACGGTAGACCCGGAATTGGTATTCAAGTATTAAAACAAACTGATGCTAATACCGTACTAGTAGCACAAGGTATTAAGAAAAAGCTAGAAGATGTAAAACTACGATATAAGGATATTAATTTCAATTACGAAATTGCATCTGACCAATCTGTCTACACACTCGCTGCAGCAGATGGTGTAATGAAGGATTTATTTTTAGCCATTATCATCGTTGCGCTTGTAATGGTGTTCTTCCTTCATTCAATTCGTTCATCCTTATTTGTTTTGGTAGCCATTCCTTCAGCCATGATTCCAACGTTTATCATGATGTGGGCAATGGGATTCTCACTCAACTTAATGACCTTAATGGCATTATCTCTTGTAGTAGGAGTATTGGTGGACGATAGTATTGTGGTATTAGAGAACATTTACCGGCATATGGAAATGGGTAAACACAAACGCATTGCGGCCCTCGATGGACGAAATGAGATTGGATTTACAGCGCTTTCAATAACCTTAGTGGACGTTGTAGTATTTATCCCGATTGCTTTAAGTTCTGGATTAATTGGTAACATCCTAAGAGAATTCTCATTAGTAATTGTTGTTTCCACATTAATGTCATTAATGGTAGCATTCACCTTAACGCCAATGTTAGCGTCTCGATGGGGGAAATTAGAACACCACACCAAAGACACCCTTTGGGGAAGAATTAATATCTGGTTTGAAGATGTCATTGATGGAGTAAAAGAATTATATGTACATACACTTAAATGGGCTTTAAATCATAAAATAATCCTAGCAATTATCATCACCACATTATTCGTTTCAACGGTAATTTTAATTCCAATGAAAGGTTTAATTGGTGCCACTTTTATGCAACCAGCCGACAAAGGTGAATTAACACTTCAAATCGATTTATCGCCTGAATATACATTATCTCAAACCAATCAAGTAGTAAGTGGTATTGAAAAAATGTTGCTGAAGGATAAAGATGTTGTCAATGTTTTCTCAAATGTCGGAACTCAACAAGGAGAGGCATCATCAAATGCAGCTTCCAATAGTAACTTGGCAGAAATAACCGTTAATCTTGTCGATAAAAAAGAAAGAGATTATACAACGGATGAATTTGGGCAACGTATGCGCGATTCATTGGAACAATATCCAGGTATCAAAATCGTCGTAACTCCTGTTGGATTAATGGGGAATGATATTCCTATTCAAGTTGTCATAAAAGGGACAGAACAAGATAGTGTAAAGAAAGGTTCGAAAATGTTATTGGATATCATTAAAGATGTACCAGGGACAGATTTCGTTCGTTTCTCAACTAAGTCACCTAAAAAAGATATTGCTATTGAGATTGATAGAGATAAAGCTTCTTTATATGGTTTAAGTGTAGCGGAAATAGGTGGAGCTGTTCAGTTAGCTTTCCAAGGAAATGACAAAACGCGATTCAAAGACCAAGGAGAAGAATACGATATCAATATCATGTTAGATAAAGCGGATAAGTATTCTATTGATGACATTCGTAATTTAACGATTCAAAACTCAATGGGAAGTATCGTCCGATTGAACAGCGTCGCAAATATTGAAGAAGTGGATGGTCAATCTGTAAGAGAAAGAACCGATCGTTTGCCTTCTGTGAAAATAAATGCAGCAACAATCAATCGTTCTTTAGGAGACATAGTAAATGACATCAAAGCGAAAGTGAATGAAACAAAATTCCCTAAAGGAACTGAAATAAAATACATTGGAGCAGCCGAGAATATGCAAGAATCGATGCAGAGTTTGTTGATGTCTTTAGGATTAGGAATTCTTCTTATCTATTTTATCATGGTAGCATTATACGAAAGTGTCACATCACCATTTATCGTACTATTCTCTATTCCAGTATCATTTGTAGGGGCGTTCCTCGCATTAGCACTGACAATGAATCAACTGTCTATCTTTGCCATGCTTGGATTAATCATGTTACTCGGACTGGTCGCCAAGAACGCTATTTTGATTGTCGATTTTGCTAACCATCAAGTTATGGAAGGCAAAACAGTATACGATGCATTAATTGAAGCTGGAAAAGAACGTTTACGTCCCATTATGATGACTACGTTAGCAATGGTATTCGGTATGTTACCAATCGCTATAGCAACTGGTGATGGTGCGGAAGTGAAAAATGGTATGGCTTGGGTGATTATTGGAGGATTATCGTCCTCAATGATATTAACTATATTCCTAGTTCCAAGCGTTTACTATATGTTCCATAACATCAAGGAATTTTTCCAAAAAAGAAAGCAGAAGAAATAAGATTTAAAAAAATAACTTACTAATAAAACGTCCCTAAACAACAATTCATTTAGGGACGTTTTTGTATACTGTAATGTTATTTATAGGATTGGAATATTAATCCGTTAAAGAAATCTTTTGGACGATTAGAGGTCAGAAAAGGTAAACTACCACTACAAGTCATTTTATATAAATAACCATCGTGGAAAACAATACGCTTCCAGCACAATCCATAATCTTCCACTGAAACGATACCTTCGAACATCTTATCATTATTTAATGTGGTGGTTTCAATTATTGCATTAATCGGTTGAAAAAAATTTTCTTTTAAATAGGCATCAACTTGAACGTTTTCTTCAGATATTTTTTCTACTTCAAGAATGTAGATATTTCCTTGTCCTAGATCTCTAGCCTCTAAACGAATGTTACAACTGTCTACTACAATAATTGGCTTCATACCAAAACGAGCGGTAAAATGCAGTAATGTATCTTTGTAGATATACGTTTGATGGTCTTTAAAAAATCGTTTCTCTTTTGTGAAATCTTCTGTAAAAGTGGACTCTATAGGACGAATTGAATATCCTTTCTGACGTAAATTATTAAGAACACCATACTTTCCTGCTAAGTGTCCTGCACCAACAGCAACAAAAGTGGAGGTAGTACGCATAATGGAATCTATAGTGTTTGCCATTTTCAAATTCCGATTAATTATCATTTCTTCATAACCATTAGATCCCATATACCCTTGATATACAAGACGCTGTAGTTTGAATAGATTTCCTGTTAAATAGACGTTTAATAAATCATCCTCGGAGAAAGAAGCACTTCTCTGATAATCTGAAAAGACAATAGACTGATACGCTGAAATTTGATCATCAATGGTTTCTAACGGAATGACTATTTTTCCCGAATTAGCAGCTACCTGAAAGAAATAGGCATCTAAAAATTGTGGTCTACCCTTGTTTGTTCCGTAATTACTTTTATCTAAAAAAATACTTTTGGAGTAAATTCTCCCATTACCATCTACTAGTAAATTGGCATTCAGCTGAACATTATAAAATCGGTATAACTCATGGATATCTACTTCTGGAGAAAACACACTCGTATTACAAAATGCATAGTAAATAGAATCTGAAAAATTGAATAATTTAGGGCTATTGAGATGTATTGTACCTAAAACATAAGATGGCTTTTTTAAATTTTTTCCACTAATTTCCCATAATAACTGATTGGATTTATCAAATTCTAATTGTCCAAAACCTAACAAATGAATGAATAAGAAAAATAATAGTAGGAATTGTTTCATGTGGTCGATAGTGTTTTGCTAAACTACTAACAAATATAATGGTTTGATTAACCTTATCTTAAGAATTAAAGAAATTCTTTTTAAGATAGATGTCTAAGCACTCTGGTTTGGTGATTGGTCCAAAACGTTTAACAGGCCTTCCTTCTCTATCAATAATGAACTTAGTAAAGTTCCATTTTACTTGACTAGTAATAAACCCAGGGAGTTCGTCCTTCAGCCATTTAAAAACGCTCAAAGCCTCTTTTCCATTCACATTTATCTTTGAAAAGATGGGGAATGTAATATTATACTTCGTTAAACATTCTGCTTTTATCGTAAATTCGTCGGATGGCTCTTGGTTAGCAAATTGATTACACGGGAATCCCAAAATAATCAATCCTTGATCTTTATATTTTAGATATAATTTTTCTAATCCTTCGTATTGATATGTTAATCCACACTTACTAGCTGTATTTACAATGAGCACAACTCTCCCCTTATATTCCTCAAAAGAAATAATATCACCTTTAATATCTATAGCAGCAAAATTGTAAAGCGTCATTTTAACAAGGTTATTTCACACCATTCTATCAAAGATAAACGACTATTCGGATTCTTTTATAAAATTAACAATTCAATACAATTCGTTTAAATTAACACTTAAATCAACGGCTAATTCTAGTTAAAATAAGCATAATTGCTTGTCCTGAAAATAACTTTTATATATTCGTAACAAAGCAAAACTATGAACATTACGCCTTTTGATGATAATTACTTTATGAAGCAAGCTTATTTGGAAGCACAAAAAGCGTTTGCACTAGATGAAATCCCAATTGGAGCAGTCATCGTTGCTAATCAACAAATAATCGCAAGAGCTCATAATTTAACAGAGCAACTCAACGATGTAACAGCACACGCAGAAATGCAGGCAATCACTGCTGCTGCCAATCAGTTAGGTGGAAAATATTTAAAAAATTGTACTTTATACGTCACTTTAGAGCCTTGTTGTATGTGTGCGGGAGCTTTGGCTTGGTCTCAAATAGATCGTATTGTTTTTGCGGCAAAAGATGAACGTCGTGGAGCTTTACGTGTCACCCCTTCACTATTTCATCCTAAAACAATCATTGAAAGTGGACCAATGGAAAAAGAATGTTCCGATCTTATTAAAATGTTTTTTGAAACAAAGAGGCATTAAAGTTAATTCATTCATGCGATTTATTCATCTTTAGTGAGTTAGATAATATAAAATTATCATATTTGCAGTTCACTTTAAAAGATATAAGAAATGCGATTACTTCTACTCTCTTTATTGTTCATGTCAGGAGCAATATATGCACAAACACCCACTGAACTAATAAACGATAATTTTGAAAATGGTTCATCCAATTGGACATTAGGGACAACTGGTGACTCATGGGTTGTTGACACTAACTATCAAGGACTTATCATGGATATGGGGTTTACACAAATTTCTATCTTCCCGAATTCCCCAGAACAACCAGCGGCTTTTACCAATGCTCCAAGAAGCAAATATTTACACATACAAGATGCCATGTTGTGTTCTTTAATGGGCTATTGTAATGCTACGTATTCAACTACTGGTACTTCTTATGCGACTTTAGCACAGCCATTAGATTTAGCTAATTACCAAAGCACAACAGTTAGCTACAGCTATTTTATTGAAGGGCATGTGGATTCCGCATATGCTCATTTGGAATACTCAGTGGATTCAATTACATGGGTAGAAGTAGGTAGTAAAATGTATAACAAAAGTACATGGGAAACGACTTCAGTTGCAATTCCTGCTTTAGATGGTATCTCAACAGCATATATACGTATCAAGTGGAAAAACCTTGGATATAGTGATACCAATCTTGGAATTGGTGTGGACGAATTTAAAATCACCGCTATTGAAACCAATTCAACCTACATTTCCAATGTAGCTATTGATCAACCTTCATTCTGTTCTGAAACAGCTACTCCAGTAAATATTACGTTTAAATCAAATGGTGTCTTTGATCCTGGAAATATCTTTACAACTTATATTTCTGATGCTAACGGAAGCTTTGCTAGTGCTCAGTCGATTGGAACACTATCTTCCACAGCAAATGGAACATTGACTATACAAGGTAATCTACCTGCACTTACTGCTGCCAATTATAAACTAAAAGTAGTTTCTTCTTCTCCTGTTTTAGAAGATACACTCGTTTCAGCACTAATCATTGATGCATCTCCTCAGTTAACCATTTCATCTGATCAGACTATCAATGTTGGTGAATCAGTTACTTTGACCGCTTCAGGTGCTGATACTTATACATGGTCTCCAAGTGCAGAATTAAATAGCGCAACAGGCGGTTCAGTTATCGCGACACCAAGTGCAACTACGACCTATACTGTAACAGGAAAAGGAACAAACGGATGTACTTCCACTGCAGCAGTAATCATTACTGTAAGTACCGTTGGATTAACAAATATGGATTTAGAGAAAATTGCTATATATCCAAATCCAAGCTCAGATAACTTTACAGTTCAATCATTGGATAACAAAACTATCGATGCAATAGAAGTGTTTACGGTAGATGGAAAGAAAGTGAATCAATTTCATTTCCAAAATAACGTATTAGAGATTACACAGGCAGGAGTCTATATTGTTAAACTTACCATAGACAACCAATTGCACATCATTAGCTTAATAAAGGAATAGTATTTCTTTTAAAGGAATTCAAAAAGCATCTAGTCATTGATTAGGTGCTTTTTTATTTGGTCTCTTCCTCATTTTGATACCACATACATTCACTACAACTTTTCTTCTTAAAGAAGAGTTTCTTAACGAGAAAGAAAGCCGCTAACAATAACACTATGGCAAGAATGATTAATTCCATTATGAAAATATATTATAGGTTATTAAAGCACCAAAATACGCCATAAAAGACATAAATCCAAATTGAATCAACGGCCATTTCCATGATTTTGTCTCTCGCTTCACTACCGCTAATGTAGACATACACTGCATGGCAAAGGCATAAAAGACCATCAAAGAAAGGCCCGAAGCAAGCGTGTAAATAGGCTCTCCATTAGCATTAACTTCTTTTTGCATTCGATGAATTAACCTACCTGGAGCGTCATTATTAGTTTCTACACTATAAATAGTAGACATCGTCCCTACAAACACTTCCCGAGCTGCAAACGAGGTGATTAATGCAATGCCTATTTTCCAATCATAACCTAAAGGTCGAATAACAGGCTCCATCTTTTTACCTAATATTCCTATATAGGATTCTTCAATTGGAATATCTGTATTTTTCACCTGCTCTGAGAAGGATAGACTTTTATCGGAAAAAGTAGAAGGTCCATAACTGGAGAAAAACCAAAGAATGATGCTAATGGCAACAATAATTTTACCCGCTTCATAAACGAAGGTTTTCACTTTGATATAAATCTGAATACCAACATTTCGTAAGTGAGGAAGTTTCAATTCTGGGATTTCAAGCATGAAAACACTTAATTCTTTTGACTTTAAAATAAATTTCAAGATAAAAGCAACAAATAATGCTCCAGCGGCACCAAGAAAATACATAGCAAACAAAACAAGCGCTTGAAGATTGAATACGCCAACAATTAGTTTATCGGGAACCACCAATCCAATCAGAAGTATATATACCGGAATTCTGGCACTACAAGAAATAAGAGGCGTAACAAGAATAGTTGTCATTCGTTCTTTCCAGTTGGTAATCGTTCGCGTCGCCATAATTCCAGGTATAGCACACGCAACACTCGAGATCATCGGCACTGCACTACGACCGTTTAATCCAAAAGGACGCATCCATTTGTCTAATAAAAACACAGCACGAGCCATATATCCAGACTCTTCCAACAGTCCAATAAAGAGAAATAATAATGCTATCTGTGGTATAAAAACAAGTGTTCCTGCTAATCCTGCTAAAACACCGTTAACCAAAAGTCCGCGTAAAATTCCTTCAGGTAAAACACTATTCAAAAAAGAAGCGAGATAGTTAAACGAATCTTCTATCCATTCCATCGGTTTCTCTGCTATAGAATAAACCATTTGGAACATAATCAACATCAAAAAGAAGAAAATTACATAACCCAATATAGGATGAACCAAAAACTTATCCCATTTGGATAATTTTATCGATGAATTCGTGGTGTCAGACGTTAGAACTTCGGCTACAACTTGTTTTATCTTCTTAAATCTATTGGTCGTATCAGTCTGTTGAAGCTCTTCATCCTCAAGGGAAATGGATCGTATTTCTGTGGAATAGAAATCAGATTTTCTTTCGTAGTCAGTCCTTTGAAGTGCTTCTTTCAAACGATTCATTCCTAAACCCACTCTTGGATTAATGGCTACAAAATCAATGTCTGAAAAAATAGATCTAAGTTTATCAAAATCAATCACTCCCTTTTTTTTCTGAACGACATCATTCATCGTTACAGCCACTACAAGTGGTAAATCAAGATCGTATAATTGGCTTAAAAAAAGTAAGTTTCGCTCTATATTATTAGCGTCTAATACATATAGTATTTTGTCAAATTCCTTTGTTTGAGTTGTTCTTTTCAGTGTGTCGAAGACAATTTTTTCTTCATTTGAATTGGGAAATAAACTATATGCTCCTGGCAAATCGGTAACGGAATACTGCTCATCACCAATCTTAAAAAAACCTACCTTTTTATCCACCGTTACACCCGGATAATTACCCACTTTTTGGTGTAATCCCGTCAGTTTATTAAATAAAGATGTTTTTCCAGTATTTGGATTCCCTACTAGCGCAATCTTCTTACTCATCTTAATCCAGAATATCCACTTCGACAACACTCGCCTCGATTGGACGCAAGGCTAAAACATAAGCTCCAACCATAAAGGCAATAGGTCCGCCAAATGGCGCTTTATACATATAACTAATACCTTGACCTTCCACAATTCCAAGACCCACAAGTTTAGAAGAAATTTCTTTAGAGGAAATACTTCTAACAATCGCCTTTTGTCCTATTTTGAGTTTCGATAATTTCATTGTTATTTAGAATGATTCAAAAGTAGTGATTTTTTACTTCTAATTCATCTGAATCAATTTTAAAAACAACAAAGTACCTTTTTTAAGGTAGTGAGAATGGTGCTTAAGTCAACAAAATTTTAAAATACGAATACGATTCTCTATTTTCGAAAGAAATAGTAGTAATTTACCTTCAAATTTCGAGTATGAAAAAGAGATTCCTATTCCTTTCCGTCATCATTTTAGCCTTATACGGTTGTAAAAAAGAAGAAAAAACGGCAGCAGCAGCGTTAAAGATGCAAGAATTTGTCATTCAAATTTCTAACTATTGTAAAGCAAATCATCCTGGATTTATCATTATTCCACAAAATGGAGTTCAATTAGCTTTTAACAATGTATCCCAAGAAAACGGTATTCATCAAGCTTATTTAGATGCAGTAGATGGTTTTGGAAATGAAGAAATCTTCTATGACGGCACTTACAAACCGGACAACTATCGTTTAGATATGCTCCGAGAACTAAAACAGCATAAGACCATTTTAGGTTCTGATTTGGTAAAAGATGATTCAAAAATTCAAGATGATATTGACCGATATAACAACGAAGGCTTTTTATGTTTTCCACGGTCAAAAAACAATCTATACTATCTTGAAATGCCCCATTATATCATAAACGAGAATACAAACGACGTCACACAATTGTCGGAGGCGAAGAACTTTCTTTATTTGATTAATCCCGAGAAATACGACTCTAAAACAGCACTCATTAATGCGTTAAAAGCCACCAATTATGATGTATTATTAATCGACTTATTCTTCAATGATGAAATACTAACAACTGCTGATATTGCACAATTAAAAACAAAAGCCAACGGAGGTCAACGTCTTGTCCTTTCTTACATGAATATTGGCTCGGTAGAAAACTATCGCTACTACTGGAAATCCAATTGGAAATTGCATCATCCTTCCTGGATTAAAAAGAGATATCCAGGCTATAAAGATGAGTATTATGTAGAGTTTTGGAATTCTGAATGGCAAAATATTATTTATGGAAATGAAAATTCTTACACAGACAAAATAATCAATGCTGGATTTGATGGCGTTTATTTGGACAATGTCGAAACTTACTATTACTTATACCATCGTGGATAAAGTAAAGCTATTCTTTATAGCACTTACGTTTTAAAAAAAACATGCTAAAACTAAAAAAGAGTAGTCTCCTACCCTTTTTTACATTCTATTAATTTCTTATCTAACTAGATGGAAGAAAGTATGTCCATTCACTTTCTCACCATTCAAGCCTGTTGCTTCGTATTTAATAAAGTAGACACCTTCAGATGCATTACTTCCTCCAACTTTTCCATCCCAATAGGTACTCAATTTATCCGTTTGATACATGATATTTCCCCAACGGTTAAAAATCCAATACTCTATACTCACAATGTAATTTTGTTGAATAAATTGGTACGTCTCATTTTTACCATCACCATTTGGTGTGAAAATATTAGGCACTTCTATTTCAGGCGCATGGTATAAACAAGAACCATCATCAAGTGTCGCAACATCATCATAGTTTATAGCTGTTGGATCTGTACAACCACAATCAACAATAGAAAGTGAAACTTTAGTTGTATCTGAACACGTTCCGTTCGTTGCAATTAAATAAATATCCTTACTACTAGTTAAACTGATCGATTGTGCATCTTTAGTAGAGACAGAAAAATAGCCAGTCCCCGTATTCCATCTGTATGCATTCGCATTTGAACTTTCATTCGCTAAAATAAAAGTAGTTGGATTACATCCATTTGTCTTGTCTGGATTAATGACAGCAATTGGTGCAGCGATGACATCAACAAATACACTATCAGTCATCGAACACATATTGTCTTCTACGGTAAAATGATACCATCCAGTTCCTAAGTCGGAGATGTTTTTAGTGGATGAATTTGTTCCTCCTGGACCAATCCATGTATAAGTCGGTGTTCCTGAGAATCCAGAGGCATAACCATTAGCATATCCAGTATTTAAACACGAATAAGTTGGTGACACAATGAGTGAATCTATTTTTAATGTTTGATTTAAGGTAATATGAGCCGTGTCTTTTTGTGTAAATCCACAAGCATCCGTGGCCGTGACATAATAATCAAAAGGTCCTGATAATCCTATCGGTACATTTGTTGTCGTATTGGTAGAACCATTACTCCATGCATACGTGTATGGTTCAATTCCGCCACCAGCTGAAACATTCAGTTGAACAGAGTCATTAATACAAAATACAACAGGATTATTGACCGTCGTTGTTATATCCAAACTATCAATAATATAAATGGTTCCTTCGGAAACTATCGTATCACCACATTGATTGACAATGAACACTTTAATAATAACAGAATCGGTTCCTTCAGAAATACCATCTTGAATAGGATGTAGTGTTAATATTAAACTATCCTCACCTGGTTGAAAAGCAATTGGATTCGGTAGGGGATCGTAATCAACACCTTCAACAGCGGAACCAGAAACTTCATAATATACCACCATTGCTGTATCCGATTGTTCAATTGGACGGGTGAAAATAATTTCAGCATCCGTACAACCTTCAATAATGGTATTATCGCCAGAAACGGTAGCGACAGAAACTTGTACTGCTTCCGATTGAAAAGAACCCGCTTTTAAAAATACCCATGAATCTAAAGCTGCATCTCCAACATCTGCAATAGCAAATTTAAAGTGATACGTTTCACCACAAATCACATTAAATTCAATGGTTAAAGATTTTGTTGCACCATCCATTTGGAAATGAGCACCAGGAACACCATCGAAATACTGAGCGTTTCCTAATCCTCCTGAAGGGCAACTCCCACCAAAACTTGAAGAACCAACCGACCCGTTATTAATTGTATTTATCGTAATCGGTGTATTGGTACCAGGAACTAATGCGAAATTTTGATTCGTATAATTTCCTCCTCCAGGTTTTGGGCCTGAAACAAAAAATCCAAAAACATCATAATACGGAGAACAAACGTACTCGTTGTATTCCTCACTACTAAAAACAAACTGAAAACTTACTGTGTTCCCCACAGGAACAAAATCAAACTCTAAACGTCCTATATCATTTAATCCCATATTCTGAACGTCAAGTGTTTTTAATTGGACATCACTAGAAACTGTACTTCCCGTTCCTGACTCACTATAACCTGAACTACTATTAGGTCCAATCATCCCACCTGCAGTTCCTGATGCCTTTGCAACTCCCCCTGTTCCTATTACTATACCCGAAGAAAAATCGATTTGACTTCCCGCATACGTAAACTTACCAATTCTATTTCCTACATAATTGGCATTATCATTAAATTTCGTATTTGTTATTTGAACTCCTGGTCCAGCAAGAACATCTTGTACCAATTGTTGGGGTGTTAAAGAAAGATCAACGGTAGGTGTTTGGGAAAAAATAAAAGTGGATGAACCCAACACAAAAAGTATAATAGAGAAAATTTTTTTCATGAAAATGAATTGTTTCAATTAAAGACTACTATTTTTGGTGAAAAGTTGCATTTTCATTCAATAAGGAAATAACAACAACTCACAAATTTAAAAAATTGAAAATTCTATGAGCACTACAAATGATTATATTTCAGTTAATAAAGACAAATTCTTAAACGAATTAATGGATTTATTACGCATCCCTTCCATTTCTGCAGACCCTACTTATACAAAAGACGTAGCGAAAACAGCGGATTATCTATCAGCTCATCTTACAGAAATAGGATTAGATAAAGTGAAAATTTACCCCACCGAAGGACATCCTATCGTCTATGGAGAAAAGATAGTAAACGAAAGTTTTCCAACGATATTAGTATATGGACACTATGACGTTCAACCTGCTGACCCGATTGAATTATGGGATTCACCGGCTTTTGAACCTGTTATCAAGAAAACAGAAATACATCCAGAAGGAGCGATTTTCGCACGTGGTGCTTGTGACGACAAGGGACAAATGTTCATGCACGTCAAAGCGATTGAAGCGATGTTAAACGCTAACGAATTGAAATGCAACGTGAAGTTGATGATTGAAGGGGAAGAAGAAGTGGGAAGCGTCAACTTAGGACATTTCATTTCTGAGTACAAAGACATGCTAACCGCTGATATTATCCTCGTTTCTGACACAGGAATGTTAGCGAACGACACGCCGTCTATCACAACAGGATTGAGAGGTTTAAGTTATGTCGAAGTCGAAGTAACAGGTCCAAATAGAGATTTACATTCTGGTTTGTACGGTGGTTGTGTTGCTAATCCGATTAACATCCTAGCGAAGATGATTGCTTCTCTACATGATGAAAATAATTACATTACTATTCCTAATTTTTACGATAAAGCGATTGAATTAACAAACGAAGAAAGAGCATTGATGGCAAAAGCACCTTTCAGTGAAGAAGATTACAAAAAGTCAATCGGAATAAATGCTGTTTATGGTGAGAAAGGATATTCCACGCCAGAAAGAGGCGCTATTCGTCCAACATTAGATGTCAACGGAATTTGGGGTGGTTATATTGGTGAAGGAGCAAAAACAGTTATTCCATCCAAAGCACATGCGAAAATTTCCATGCGATTAGTGCCTGATCAACATCCTGAGGAAATCACTGAATTATTTACAAAGCATTTTCAAGCGATTGCACCAGCAGGTGTAACAGTGAAAGTAGAACCTCATCACGGTGGTTTTCCAGTGGTAACACCAATTGATTCTGTTGCTTACAAAGCGGCAAGCATGGCGTATGAAAAAACATTTGGTAAAACACCAATTCCTGTTAGAAGTGGTGGAAGTATTCCAATTATCGCCTTATTTGAAAATATTTTGGGAATCAAAACTATTATGATGGGCTTTGGTTTAGACTCTGACGCAATTCATTCACCAAATGAACATTATGGTTTGTTCAACTTCTACAAAGGAATAGAGACCATTCCATATTTCTATCAGTATTTCAATGAGTTGAACAATTAAGAATGACTCGATTATTACTCATTTTTGGATTATTGCTTACATTTTCATCCTGTCATTTCGATGAAGTGAAATATGTAGGTGTGAGCAGTATTTCCAACATTAAGAAAGATGGAAAACGGATCAGTTTTGACGCCGACTTGAAAATTGACAATCCCAACAATACAAATATTGTGGTGAGTCCATCGGAATTAGACGTTTATCTAAAAGGTAAAAAACTTGGAACAGTTTTCTTAACCAAGCGAGTGAAGCTCAGAAAAAAGACAGAAGGCGTTTATTCGACCAGTCTTGAAATTCAGCTTGAAAGTGGTAGTTTATTGACTATCGCTTCATCGGCACTTTTTGGAAAAATGGAACTCACGTTACAAGGTAAGGTACGTGTCGGAAATGGTTTTATTGCTAAGAAGTTTAAAGTAGATGAATCGAAAGACATTAATTTCCCTGCACTTAAAGAGTTTATTTCTGCTTTGTTAGATTAGTCGTAACGTTTCCTATTATACCCTTTTTTTCTTAATTTTATCACATGGACGTTCGTGAAGAAATACGGCTAAAACTTCAGACATTACCTGAAAAACCGGGAGTTTATCAATATTTTGACGAAAGCGGTAAAATACTTTACGTCGGGAAAGCGAAGAACCTAAAAAAGAGGGTCAATTCTTATTTTTCCAAAGTTCATGACAACAACAAAACGAATGTTCTTGTTAAGAAAATACGTGACATTAAATATATCGTTGTTGGCTCTGAGTTAGACGCTTTACTCCTTGAAAACAATCTAATAAAAGAATTACAACCACGTTATAACATCCTTTTAAAAGACGACAAAACCTATCCGTGGATTTGTATTAAAAACGAAGCATTTCCACGTATTTTTTCGACCCGAAATATCATCAAAGATGGCTCGCTTTATTTTGGCCCATATTCCAATGTCAAGATGATGCACACGCTTTTGGAACTCTTCCGAGAAATTTTCCCTATACGCACCTGCAGTTTAGATTTAGCTCCAAAAAAGATTAAGGAAGGAAAATATACGGTTTGTTTGGAATATCATATTG
Source organism: Taishania pollutisoli (assembly GCA_040394775.1). Lineage (GTDB taxonomy): Bacteria > Bacteroidota > Bacteroidia > Flavobacteriales_D > Crocinitomicaceae > 40-80. The sequence continues at coordinate 30,815 of JBEBRN010000002.1, read as the reverse complement.
GGAAATGTAAAGCTCCTTGTGTAGGTAAATATCTGGAGGAAGAATACCTGCAGAACATTGAACAGATTAAAGAAATTCTAAAAGGAAATACACAGACAGCCATTCGTTTTTTGAAAGAGCAAATGACGAAGTTTGCAGAAGATTATCGGTTTGAAGAAGCGCATATAATTAAAGAAAAACTACAAATATTAGAGAAGTTTCAAGCGAAATCAACTATCGTTTCTGCTACCTTACACAAAATGGACATCATTACATTTTTAGATGATGGAGAAGTAGGATATGTCAATTATTTGGTCATAAACAATGGCGCTATCATTCATGGAATAACTTTAGAGGTTAAAAAGAACTTACAAACAGACATTGAAGAAATCATTCTTTATGCGTTAATGGATTTCAGAGGACGCTATCAAAGTGATTCAAAGGAAGTACTATGCAATTATCCCATCAAAACAAAGTTGGAAGGCATCACATTCAGAGTTCCAGTTCGTGGTGAGAAAAAAGAGGTCGTTGATTTGTCCATGCGAAACAATACCTATTATCGCTTAAGTAAGGTAAAACAGGAAAAAATAATCGATCCTGAGCGGCATACGAATCGAATTTTAGCACAAATGAAAGCCGATTTACGATTAACAGAATTACCTGTTCACATCGAATGCTTTGACAACTCCAATATCCAAGGCACCAATCCTGTTTCGGCGTGTGTGGTCTTTAAAAATGCCAAGCCAAGCAATAAAGAGTACCGCCATTTTATACCAAAAACAGTCGAAGGTCCAGACGACTTTAAGACTATGGAAGAAGTTGTTTATCGTCGGTACAAACGTATGATGGAGGAAGAACAGCCATTTCCCAATTTAGTTGTCATAGACGGTGGAAAAGGACAATTGAGTGCCGCTTTAAATGCACTTGAAAGCCTTGGCATTAGAGGAAAGATTCCAATTATAGGAATAGCGAAGCGTTTAGAAGAAATATTTTTTCCAGGAGATAATATTCCAATTTATCTTGACAAACGTTCTGAAACACTTAAAATCATTCAACAAATACGCGATGAAGCACACCGTTTTGGTATTACTCATCACAGAGATAGACGAAGTAAAAGTGCCTTCAACTCGGAACTAGAGAACATTCCAGGTATCGGCCCAAAATCATTTCAAGCATTGTTACAGCATTTCAAAACACTATCGAAAATCAAAAATGCGTCTCATGAGGATTTAGCAGCTGTGATTGGAAAATCAAAAGCGAAGACATTATTGGAATACTTTAGTATTTAAACATCCTTTATAACGAAGTATAACCTTAATATGGTATTGCCCAACTCCCGAAAAATCAATATCTTTGTAGAAGATTGTAACAACATTAAATTATTCACTCATGAAAAGAATAAACACCATTTTTCCAAGTACTATTATCCTTTTAGGACTTATTTTAGGAATCACTTTACTTTCATGTAAAAACAGTGATACAGATAAAAAAGATGCCACATTAAGTGACATTACAGCATTGACAGCTGAGGAAGAAAATGAATTATTTTCTCAAGCTGGAACTATCTTTGGATCTATTTCGTCTTTACCTGCTGATGCAACGAGCGAAGACATGATTGAACTTGGAAAAAAATTATACTTCGACAACCGTTTATCAAAAGATCAAACGATTAGTTGTGCCTCTTGTCATCAATTAGATAAATATGGCGTTGACAATCTTGCTTTTTCTCCAGGTGACACCCGTGAATTAGGTGGTCGAAATTCACCTTCAGCATATTACTCTTCGTTACATGCAATGAGCTTCTGGGATGGTCGTGCGAAAGATGTCGAAGAACAAGCAGGTGGACCAATCTTAAACCCAGTGGAACACAACATCCCTACAAAAGAATTTTTAGAAAATCGCTTAAGAGGTGTCAACGAATATAAGGCCCTTTTTGCAAAAGTTTATCCTGGCATCGCACAGCCGATTACATTTGATAATATCACCAAAGCTATCGGTGCTTATGAGCGTCAGTTAAATCCACCGAGTCGATTTGACAAATGGTTAGACGGTGACAAAGAAGCATTGACAACAGAAGAAAAGAAAGGATTAAAAACATTCATGGAAAGCGGTTGTATTACCTGTCATAGCGGAATTGCTTTTGGTGGTGGAATGCTTCAAAAGTTTGGTTTATTTGGCGACTATTGGGAATTGACTAAGAGTAAGAAAATTGATTTTGGTCGTTATGATGAAACAAAAAACGAAAGTGATAAATATTTTTTCAAAGTGCCTAGTTTACGTAACGTTGCTATGACCTATCCATACTTCCACGATGGTTCTGTTGATGATTTAGATGATGCCGTAAGAATCATGGGGAAATTACAAAACGGTAAGGATTTAAACGAGGAAGAGGTCAACAGTATTGTGGTCTTCTTAAAATCATTAACCATGGAATTGGATGAGAAAACGAAAAAGTTAATTTCACAGTAAAATCGTTATTTTTACTAAAAAATTAAACGTGAAATTACCTCCACTCCAAGCAGGCGATATTATAGCGATTGTTTCGCCGGCAAAAGCAATTGATGCAGAAAAAATAGTCTTTGCAAAAAAGCAATTGGAGTCAGCAGGTTTTCAAGTTATCCTAGGAGAACATGTAGCGGATAGTTTTCATTATTTTTCAGGCGAGGACAACGTTCGCGCGAGTGATTTTCAAAAAGCATTAGATAATCCCGAAGTGAAGGCTATTCTATGTGCTCGAGGAGGTTATGGTTGTATTCGCATGCTAGATAGAATTGATTGGGCAGTACAATTACAACACCCTAAATGGATCATTGGCTTTTCAGATGTGACTGTATTTCATCAGTTTTTGGACAAATGGGAAGTTCCTAGTTTACATGCAACGATGCCATTGGATTTTCAAACGGGAACGGCTTCTTCACTCGAGTCATTGATTCATTGTATAACAAACGATCAATTTAATTACAATATCCCGTCTAGTCATTACAATAAAAAAGGAATGGCCTCTGGTAAGATAATCGGTGGAAATCTGTCTATTTTACATAGCCTAATTGGAACGAACCTTCAACCCGACTATTTGGGTAAAATACTTTTTATCGAAGATGTTGGAGAACCACTTTATTCGATTGATAGAATGTTTTATTCTTTAGAAAAATCAGGAATTTTAGATCAGATTAGTGGACTTGTCGTTGGAGGAATGACACAATTACGTGATTCTGAACCTGGTTTTGGCCAAAGTTTTTACGAAATAATATCTGCTCATCTTCGTTATAAAGACATTCCTGTGTGTTTTGATTTTCCTGCAGGACATCAAAATGAAAATTTGGCGTTAATTTTGGGTATAGAAACAGAAATGATAATAACAGACGATAGTGTTTCTATTAAAACGATTTGAAATGAAAAAATTCTTCCTTCTAATTCTTCCTTTTTTTCTTTTATCCTCTTGTATTGACTTAATCGACGACTTGACTATTAATAGAGATGGAAGTGGTGTTTTAAAGCTCTCCATTAATCTTAGTAAAAGCAAATTGAAGGTGAACTCAATTCTAGCACTAGATAGTTTAAATGGTCAACGTGTGCCGAAACTAAACGAAATAACGGAAAAGATAGACATATATGCGGAGAAAATACGTCAAAAAGAAGGGATTAAAACCGTCTCCGTCTCCAAAAACTTAGAAGACTTTATATTTAAATTCACGATAGAATTTTCAAACATTGAGGAGTTAGAGTTAGCGTTAAAAGAAATTCTAAGTGAAGAAAATAACGCATGGGTTAATTTCGATTTTGATTGGATAAAGTGGGAAGACAATACCTTGGTGAGGAATAATATAAAGATTCCTGCCACACAGTTAAATCGTTTAAAGGCAGAAGATATCGAAAATCTTAAAACAGGCTCATATGTCTCTATTACTCGTTTTCAAGACCCTATTATTGAATACACCAACGAACTTTCTAAACTATCGGCCGACCAGCATGCGTTAATGCTTAAAACAAGTGCTTTTAATTTAGCCGAAAACACACAGGTGTTGAAGAATACGATTAAGGTGAAATAGAAATTCATTTCACGAATAGTTGAAGGATCTCTTATAATTTATAACTGGAAATCTTCTTATCTATGACATTTGAAGTAATCAAACGGCTCTAGACAATCATTACATTGGTAGTGTGCTTTACAAGCCGTACTTCCAAACTGACTTATCAATTTCGTATCTTTTGATCCACATTTTGGACAAGGAACGATTGTTTTTCTTCCGAAAAGGACATTTTTATCTATTTCCTCTTCGGGTGGTGCAATACCGTAATCACGGAGTTTTTGTTTACCATCTTCTGTCATCCAGTCCGTCGTCCAAGCTGGCGAAAGTACCGTGATCACATCGATTTTTTTCCCTAGTCCAGCAAGTGCTATTCTAATGTTGTACTCCATAACCTTCATAGCAGGACAACCGCTATACGTAGGAGTTATAGTGACAGTAATTGTACTATCGTCTTGTTGAACGTCGCGTACGACACCTAAAGCTACAACTGACAAAACTGGAATTTCAGGATCACTGACTTCTTCCAGTTTTTGCCAAATGTATTTATTATCAATTGTTGTTACCATTCCATTCCAGGATAAGCACGTTGCATGTACTGCATTTCAGTTAGTACATAACCCATGTGATCGGTATGAACACCGTTTCTTCCTAGGTTAAAAATCCATTTAGAATCTGGTTTATTCAATTTTGCTTCACCTAGAACCATTTCTACGTATTCCAACCATGGTTTACGTAATGTTTCTAAATCTACGGCAATTCCTTTTTCAATTAACTCCCGATCAATTTCGTCCATATAGAATAATTCATCCGTGAATTTCCATAAGTCGTTGATGGATTCCTGAATTCTATCATGAGAAAGTTCAGTGCCGTCACCCAAACGAATTAGCCATTCAGAAGAATGCTTCGTATGGTATTTCGTCTCCATCAAAGACTTTGCTGCTATTGCTGACAATTGTTCATCTTTTGAATGAATCAATTTCTCAAAGTACAATTTTCGAAAAGCATCAAAAAGAAATTGACGAGCAATTGTATCTCCAAAATGACCATTCGGTTGCTCTACTAATAAAACGTTCGTATACTGATGCTCTAAACGTAAAAAAGCTAAATCATCTGATGAACGACCATCATTAGCAACTACAGCGGCGTATTCAAATAAATTGGTAGCTTGTCCAACAAAGTCTAAAGCAATATTTGTCAATGCAATATCTTCTTCTAAAATCGGACCGTGACCACACCATTCTCCAAGACGTTGACCGAGGATTAAGCTGTCATCAGCAATTCGTAGTGTATATGCTAAAAGCGAATTTTTATTTTCCATTGTCATTCAATATTACATGTGTTTAATTCCGTCTGGAACGGTGTAAAAAGTAGGATGTCTGTACGGTTTAGTTAAAGCTGGTTCATATAATTCATCCGCTTCATCTGGATCGGAAGCCGCAATTAAATTTGATTCTACCGCCCAAATACTCGTCCCTTCTCCTCTTCTTGTATAAACATCACGGGCATTTTGAACTGCCATGTGTGAGTCTGCTGCACGTAAACTACCTACATGCTTGTGATTTAAACCATTTTTACTTCTGATGAAAATCTCAAATAAAGGCCAATTAGTATTACTCATAATTTCTTGTTTTAAGCTATTTCTTTTTCCATTTTTTTCTTTTCAGCAAATGCTAGTGCCGCTTCGCGAACCCACATTCCTTCTTCTTTTGCTTTGCGTCTTGCAGTTATACGCTCTTTATTACAAGGACCATTTCCTGCAACAACATTATTAAATTCATCCCAGTTTATTTCACCGAAATCATAATGTTGTGTTGTTTCATTCCATTTCAAATCTTTGTCTGGAAGAACGAGTCCAATTGCTTCTGCTTGAGGTGCTGTATTATCCACAAACTGCTGACGTAAATCATCATTAGAATTACGTTTGATTTTCCATTTCATTGATTGAGCTGAGTTCGGCGAATTATGATCTGAAGGTCCAAACATCATCAATGATGGCCACCACCATCTATTTAAAGCGTCTTGTGCCATCGCTTTTTGTTCCGGAGTACCTTGAGCCAAATGCGCCATTATCTCAAATCCTTGACGTTGGTGGAAAGACTCTTCTTTACACACCCTCACCATAGCACGAGCATACGGTCCGTAAGAACAACGACATAGTGGAACTTGATTTATAATTGCCGCGCCATCGACCAACCATCCAATAGCTCCCATATCTGCCCAAGTTATAGTAGGATAGTTGAAGATAGATGAATATTTTGCTTTTCCAGAGTGTAAGTCATCAATTGTATCTTCTCTATCAGCACCTAATGTTTCTGTAGCAGAATACAAATAAAGACCATGACCAGCTTCGTCTTGAACCTTTGCTAGCAATATAGCTTTACGGCGTAAGTTTGGAGCTCTTGTTATCCAATTACCTTCCGGTAACATTCCAACCACTTCTGAGTGTGCATGTTGTGAAATTTGACGAATCAATGTCTTACGATAATTATCCGGCATCCAATCCGTCGGTTCTATCTTTAATTCGGCATCAATTTTTTGTTGAAACTCCTCTAGCTTTTGTTCGAGTGATTTTTCCATAGTTAATTTCATTTTAGAAAAAACAAATATACAGAAAAATGATTGCTTTTCATATGCGCACAATCATAAAGGCAATAGATTACCTAGGTTTACGACAAAAAAATCTAAAAATCAACGAAATAGTACCCTTAGCTTTCTATTAATCGAAGAAGTTTAGATATAAAAACTTGAATTAAAATGCTCATAATAGTTCCTTAACAGTAGGAATTTCAAGGTTAAAATTGGATGAAGAAATTTCTCTTTTTATAGGATTGGATTTTGCAATACCAAAATATTATATTTATCAAGAATTGTCAACTTTTTGACTGTTGATAAATATTATTTATCTGTATATCATAAGATTAACCGACAAAACTTGTTAACTTTTAAAAATATGTAAAAACAAAATGTATATTTGTCGATGTGATTACAGCTTTAAAATAGAAGCTTCAATTACACCAAAACCTAAACAGCTAAATAGCTAAAAAAAGAAATAATACACAATTCAATATCAGAAATAAAATTACCTGATGTTCAATGACTTTATTTTCTATTCTATTTTCTGTTTTATGATGTACGAGAAATAACTATTTAATAATTATAAGGATGAGTATTTTTGATAAAAGAAGAAATTATAAGCCTTTCGAGTATCCGGAAGTGTTACAGTTTATAGAAGCAATAAACAAATCATTTTGGGTGCACAATGAAATTGATTTCACGGCAGACATTCAAGATTTCAAGAGTAGTTTAACGCCTGTTGAACAAGAAGTGGTAAAACGTTCACTACTAAGTATTGCGCAAGTAGAGGTCGGTGTAAAAACGTTCTGGGGAGATTTGTATAAATACTTCCCGAAACCTGAAATAAATGGTTTAGGAGCTACTTTTGCAGAATGTGAATTCCGTCATTCTGAAGCTTATTCTCGTTTATTAGAAGTCTTGGGATATAATGATGAATTTGAAAAATTATTAGAAATCCCTGTTTTCAAGAAAAAATTAGATTTAATTGAAAATAGTCTATTTACAAATAATGACATCGTTTCTAAGCTATTATTCTTCACGATTGTTATTGAAAACGCATCGTTATTCTCCCAATTCGCCAACATTTTATCGTTTACGCGCTTCAAAGGATTCTTGAAAAATACATCCAATATCATTGCATGGACATCAATCGATGAACAAACACATGCGAATGCTGGAATCTATTTATTGAATAAATTAGAAGAAGAAGGATTTGTTACGCCAGAAATGAAATTGGATATGCGTAGTCAAATTTTTGAATACATCAAATACGAATCTGAATTGCTAGATTGGATTTATGAAGAAGGAGAATTATCTTTCTTTACCAAAGAAGATATGCTAAACTTCATGAAGTACCGTGTGGATGAATCGCTTGCTAAAATCGGCATGGATAAATTATTTGAAATCACCGACGAGCAATACAAAAAAATGATGTGGTTTGACGAGGATGTCTTCGCAAATGAACTAGACGACTTCTTTGCTAAAAGACCAACAGCTTATACAAAGCACGACAAGAGCATTACAGCAGACGACTTATTTTAACGAACCTAAAACTCTATTAATACGAAATGGATAATAACCTAAACAACAATATGAACACCGGCGAAACAATGGAAAGATTGTGGTGGAAGAATGAAGAAAGCGAGCAAATATTGAACAGAGGATACCTTTTAAAAGGAGAATCTGTTGAAGGAGCTATCGATCGTGTGGCTGGAGCTGCTGCAAGACGTTTGTATAAGCCTGAATTAAAAGAAGCGTTTATCGAAATGGTAGAACGTGGTTGGATGAGTTTAAGTTCGCCGATTTGGGCAAACATGGGTACGGAAAGAGGATTGCCGATTTCGTGTTTCAACGTTCATGTTCCAGATAGTATCGAATCGATTACGCATAAATTAGGTGAAGTAATTATGCAAACCAAAATCGGAGGTGGAACTTCTGGTTATTTTGGTGAACTGAGAGCACGAGGAAGAGCGGTTACCGATAATGGAAAAAGTAGTGGTGCAGTGAGTTTTATGAAACTTTTCGACACCGCCATGGATACTATTTCTCAAGGAGGTGTTCGTCGTGGTGCTTTTGCTGCTTACTTAGATATTGACCATCCAGATTGCGAAGAGTTTTTACAAATAAAAGATATTGGAAATCCAATTCAAAACTTATTTACCGCCGTTTGCGTTCCTGATTATTGGATGCAAGAAATGATTGATGGTGATAGAGAAAAACGTGCATTATGGGCGAAAGTATTGGAAAGTCGTCAGCAAAAAGGATTACCGTATATATTCTTTTCTGATAACGTCAATAGAAATAAGCCACAAGTTTATAAAGACAAGAACTTGGTCATCAACGCCAGTAATTTGTGTTCTGAGATTATGCTTCCATCTTCGATAGATGAATCGTTTATCTGCTGTTTATCGTCAATGAACATTGAATTATACGACGAGTGGAAAGATACAGAAGCGGTGAAATTAGCCATCTTCTTTTTGGATGCTGTTTTACAAGAATTCATTGAGAAAACAGAAGGAAACTATTATTTAGCTTCTGCCAATCGATTTGCAAAACGTCACCGTGCATTGGGATTAGGTGTTTTAGGATGGCATTCGTATCTTCAACGTCACATGATTCCGTTTGAAGGATTGGAAGCAAAGCAAAAGACAACTGAGATTTTCCAACACATACAAGCGAAAGCGGATAAGGCAACGCAAGAATTAGCGATGATTTATGGCGAACCAGAAATATTGAAAGGATACGGAAGAAGAAATACTACTACGATGGCAATTGCGCCAACTACTTCCTCTTCAGCGATTTTAGGTCAAACTTCTCCAGGAATTGAACCTTTCTCTTCTAACTATTTCAAAGCGGGATTAGCAAAAGGAAACTTTATCCGTAAGAATAAATATTTGAGAAAACTGTTAGAGCAAAAAGGCATTGACAACGAGGATACTTGGAGAAGCATCATGTTGAACCAAGGAAGTGTGCAGCATTTAGAAGAATTGACAGAGGAAGAAAAAGCCGTTTTTAAGACTTTCAAGGAAATCAGTCAATTGGAGATTATCCAACAAGCATCTATTCGTCAGAAATATGTGGATCAAGCACAAAGTTTGAACATTAATATTCCATCTGGAATAGCCATTAAAGAAGTGAATCGCTTGATTATTGAAGCGTGGAAATTAGGTGTAAAAACATTGTACTACCAACGCAGTCAAAGTGTTTCGAAAGAAATGGCGGTGAATGTCGTTAGTTGCTCCAGTTGTGAAGCTTAAAAAATCATTCAAAATATAAAACGAAAAAAGAGAGGCGACAACCTCTCTTTTTTTATCAAAATACGTAGCTTTGTACCATGGCAGTCGAACGAATTCTAATTGATCAATTTATAAAATTATCACTAGAGCATCTTGTTGTCGACGTCCGTAGTCCTTCAGAATTTCAGCACGCCCATTTTCCAGGCGCCCTTTCTGTCCCACTATTTGACGACGAAGAAAGAGTAATAGTAGGAACAACATATAAGCAAAGAAGTCGTGAAAAAGCGATTAAAATTGGCTTGGATTTCTATGGCGTAAAGATGAAAGCAATCGTCGAACAAGTGGAAAGTGAATTAAAAAAACGCGATTCCAAAACGGTGATTGTTCATTGTTGGCGAGGTGGCATGAGAAGTTCCGCTATTGCTTGGCTATTGGATTTGTACGGTTTTAAAGTGTATCAGTTAGAAGGCGGTTACAAAGTTTTTCGGAACTGGGTATTAAGTCAAATGACCTCACCTTGGAATTTGAGAATTTTAAGCGGTCATACAGGAAGTGGAAAAACCGAAATTCTATACGAATTAGAGAAACAAAATTATCCCGTTATTGACTTGGAAGGAATGGCTGGTCACAAAGGTTCTGCTTTTGGAAATTTAGAATTGATATCACAATGTAGCAATGAGTTCTTCGAAAATAAATTAGCATTACAACTTTACTTTATTGCGACGCATGACTTTAAAAGTCCCGAAATTTGGATTGAAAGTGAAAGTAGTCGCATTGGTAACATTAACATAAATATTGATTTTTTCAATCAAATGAAAGTAGCGCCACGGGTAAATATTATTGTTCCCTTTGAAAAACGGCTCGATTATATTACAGAAGAATATGGCGTTTACGACAATGAAGAAATCATTCATGCCATAGAGCGCATTCATAAGCGTCTTGGAGGTTTGGAAACACAGCGGGCAATTGCATTTGTAGAAGAAGGAGACTTGAAAAGTGCTTTTGAAATATTACTGATTTACTACGACCGTTTTTATGATAAAAGCACGTTGTTTCAACCCGCATTTTTAGAAATCGAACTACCCGATACAAATCCACAAAACAATACTCAACTCATTTTAGAAAATCTGAAATAACATGACAGAAGATACTGACATTCGACTTACGGAATATTCACACGGTGCTGGTTGCGGTTGTAAAATTGCACCACTTGTTTTGGAAGATATCATCAAAACAGATGCGCCACAAAAAGCATTTAAAGAATTACTCGTTGGAAATGGTGCCAACGACGATGCCGCTGTTTATCAAATCAGTGAAACGGAAGCGATAATCTCTACGACCGATTTCTTTATGCCTATAGTCGACGACGCTTACACTTTTGGATGTATCGCTGCCGCAAACGCCATCAGTGATGTATATGCCATGGGAGGCGAGCCTATGATGGCTTTAGCGATTTTAGGTTGGCCAGTAGATACTTTGCCTGCATCACTTGCACGTCGTGTTTTAGAAGGCGCTAGAAGTGTTTGTGCAACGGCGAATATTCCTCTTGCGGGCGGTCACAGTATTGATAGTAAAGAACCTATTTTTGGTTTATCGGTAAATGGTCGTGTTCAGCTAGCGCATTTAAAGCAGAATAATACGGCCAAAGAAGGCGATGTATTATTCCTCACGAAACCGATTGGTTTGGGTATCTTATCAACTGCTGCTAAACGTTCACAAATTGAACCCGAAGATTTAAAAGTGCTTTATACTCAACTAACAAAGTTGAACAATCTTGGTGCGCAGTTAGGAAAAATTGAAGCCGTACATGCGATGACAGATGTCACTGGATTTGGTTTAGGTGGACATTTAATTGAAATGGCGGAAGGTTCTAATCTAACGGCAATTATCGATTATCAGAAAGTACCAAAATTGGAGATGATCAAAAAATACATTGATCTTAACATCTTCCCAGATGCTACTTCTAGAAATTGGAAAAGTATTGAAAAGAAATTGACTATCGAATCCACTGTTGATGTGTTAGAAGCATTCAAATTATTGCCCGATCCACAAACAAATGGCGGTCTTCTTATAGCTGTTAATCCGCAAAATGTAGATGAAATTTGCGAATTGTTTGAATCGAATGGTTATGGAGATTTCATTGAGCCAATTGGGAAATTGGTCGCGAAAGAGGAAAAGGTGATGATTGTGAGGTAGTGAGTTGCCCCTTCAGGGCGAAGACGTTTACTATCATTTTTCTACCCCAAGGCGTTGCCGTTGGGATAGAAAAAGTTGCCCCTACAGGGCGTTTATAATGTCACATATCATTATTATATATTGTCCTGAAATAGGTTTACACTTTGCCCGCCCTGAAAGGGCAACTCATTTTTAACGCAAGGCATCGCCTTGCGTGTTACCTACGCTACACATTACCGTCCTGAAGGGACAGCTTAACACAAAACACTGCCTTCTTCCCATACATATAAAGGAAATCGCAAAATCTTTACACGTTCAAATAACATATATAGAAAACAACGGTATCTTTACATAAAACAACAAACACACATTTCCACATGAAAAAAGCCCTCCTATTTGGTGCAACAGGTTACATAGGTTCCTATCTACTTCTAGACTTATTGAATAACACCGATTACGAGCTTGTTACAATCGTTGTTCGTAAAGATCAGGGAATTGTTCATCCTAAACTAAGAACGTTGATAGGCGACTATCATTCGTTATCTCAATTGAAAGAGGAATTGGTTGCTGATGATGTTTTCATTACGCTAGGAACAACCAAGAAAAACACACCTAATCGAGAAGAATACTATCAAGTAGATCACGATTATCCAGTTTTAGCAGCACAGCTAGCGAAAGAAAATGGGGCAAAATCGGTATTTATTGTGACTGCTATTGGCGCCAATTCTAAGTCAAAGATATTCTACACCAAAACGAAAGGTGATGCCGAGAGAGACATTCTAGCATTGAATTTTGAACACACCCATATTTTTCAACCATCGATGATATTGGGAAGCCGAAAAGAATACCGAGCAGCTGAAAAAGCATTCATTCAAATCTTTCGGTTTATAAATCCAATATTTGTAGGTAAAGTCAAAAAATACAAAGGTATAGAAGGGAGAGACGTTGCTAAAGCAATGAATAATGCGGCAAAGAATCAAACGGAGAAAGTGAAAATTTATCAGTGGGATGAAATGGCTCGTTTACTTTGAATTGCATCGCTGGATTTATAATCCAGCGAATGAATTCAATCGTATTTATTTCTTTAAAATTGCAGCAACTCCGGGCAATTCAATTCCTTCTAAATATTCCAACATGGCTCCACCACCTGTTGAGACATAACTCACTTTGTCTGCTAGATGAAACTTGTTAATTGCTGCAACGGAATCACCTCCACCAATAAGAGAAAAGGCGCCATTTTCGGTTGCTTCAACTATTGCATTCGCTACATCCAATGTTCCTTGCTGGAAGTTCTCCATTTCAAAAACGCCCATTGGTCCATTCCATAAAATAACCTTCGAGTTTAATATTACTTCACGACACATTTCAGATGTTTTATCGGCAATATCTAATCCCATCCAACCATCTGGAATTTCGTTGATATCAACCGTTTGGCGATTGGCATTATTGTCAAATTTATCGGCAATAATCGTATCAACAGGAATGATAACATTCACATTTTCTTCCTTTGCTTTGGCCAATATTTCACGAGCTGTTTCCAAATAATCGTCTTCAACCAAAGAGTTGCCTACTTTTCCACCCATTGCTTTCACAAAGGTGTACGCCATTCCACCACCAACGATTAGATAGTCTACTTTTGATAAAAGACGTTCAATAATCGTAATCTTAGACGATACTTTCGCACCACCGACGATAGCAGTCACGGGTTTCTCTTTTGCATTCAATACCTTATCGACGTTTTCGATTTCTTTCTCCAATAAATAACCAAACATTTTGTCGTTCGGAAAGTAGTTGGCAATAACGGTAGTGCTAGCATGTGCCCTGTGTGCCGTCCCAAAAGCATCGTTTACATATACATCCCCATGTTTTGCTAATTCTTGTGCAAATGAGTCTGTACCTGCTGTTTCTTGCTTGTAAAAACGTAAGTTCTCTAACAATAGAATTTCTCCAGGCTTTAAATTCGCACTCATTTCAAGTGTTTCTTTTCCAATACAATCTGTTGCGAACTTCACTTCACGACCTAATAATTCAGAAACTCTAGTTACAATGTGTTTTAAAGAGTATTTATCTTCAAAGCCTTCTTTTGGTCGACCCAAATGTGACATTAAAACAACGCTACCACCTTTTTCTAAAATAGATTTAATAGTAGGAAGTGCCGCACGAATTCGTGTGTCATCTACAATTTCTAGTGTTTCCTTATCTAATGGAACATTGAAATCTACTCTAATCAATGCTCTTTTTCCGTTAAAGTCGTATCCGTCAATCTTATACATAATTACTTCACAAATTTATATTTGAAAATACAATAAATAGCTCTAAAACCATCTTTTGCACCTATCTTCTTTCCTTCTTCATAGGTTCTTCCGTAGTAAGAAATACCCACTTCGTAAATTTTTACTTTTGGAACTCGCGCTAATTTAGCGGTGATTTCAGGTTCTATTCCGAAGCGATTTTCTGTTATCGTGATGTTTTTAGCGATGGATGAACGCATCAATTTATAACACGTCTCCATGTCTGTCAAATTAAGGTTGGTCATCATATTTGAAAGGAAAGTCAAAAATTTATTTCCGATAGAATGCCAGAAGAATAAAATCCGATGTGGATGATGACCCACAAAACGAGAACCATAAACCACATCTGCATTGTCCATTAAAACAGGCTTAATCAACAACAGATAATCCTCTGGATCATACTCTAAGTCAGCATCTTGAATGACAAGATAATCGCCTGTACATTCTTTAATAGCTCGCGTAATAGCCGCTCCTTTTCCTTGATTATGTGATTGAGAAAATAACGTAATGGTCATATCCGGATTGCTTCGCATATATTCCTCAATACGCTCAACAGTGTTGTCGGAGGAACAATCGTTTACAATAATGATTTCCTTTTCGATGGCATTTGGAAGCTGAACAGCTTTAATGCGATCTAAAATAAGATGAATCGTTGGTCCCTCATTATAAGCAGGAATTAAAATCGATAATTTTTGAATGCTCATTGTATTAACTATGCGTTTATTTTTACTAATTTAAAGAATAATGTGTCCCGAAAGTTGCCTTCTTGATTTTTAATGGTTTTCTCACATTTCTTATTGAAATTCCTATCTTTTTTACTTGTAACTTTTCTTCAGGAAGAACAAAATTATAGATTACTTGATTCTCTTCTTGACGATAGAAAAATCGTTGCAAATCATACCATAATTGATTCCCTAAAGAGTCATACATCCTTAATTCCATGTATTCATTGTCTGCTTCTCGGTCCAAAACTACTACAAATTGACCAAACTGTGAAAGAGAATCAATGGAAGTTACTTCTAAATCTTTGATTTCATAACTATCGGTCGGTTTTATATCTACGTCTTCTAAAAGAACCACTTTTGATTGTTGTCCACCTATTTCAATTTGTTCTCGCCAAAAATACCAACTGTATTTATCATTTGTGGTGAGAAATATTTGCCAATATTTTTCTTTATCCATATTATCCCAATAGATAATTGCTTTTTGATATTGAACTGTTTGAATTAGATTAATCACTGCTAAAGGAAAGGACACAACAAGGAAAAGCCAGTAAATGAATTTCTTACCTGAAGTGAAAATTGGAACGGCTAAAAGTGCAAAAGCACCATAAAAATCAACCATCGGTCTAGATCCATGACTACCTCCGTAAGCCCAAGATTCCCATGAAGAAAAGACAAATGTGACTATGATAAAAGCGATTAGAAACGTCACCAAATGATAATAGTTCTTTTTCTTAACCCAAAAGAAAATTCCTAGTAAAAAGGTAATAAGCCACCACGGACTCCAAAGAAAAAATCCTTTACGGTAACTAAACAGAAAGTCGAGGAAATGAGGATGTAGAAAATCAAATTTTTCGTCCCCATAATTATAGTTAAAAGGATTTCCTGTTTGTAAATAAGAAATATAAAATTGAATACTTAATACCGCCAAAAAAAGGACGATTCCAATCAGTAAGAATCGCCAATGCTTTTGAAAAAGCTGGATGAATTTTAGTAAAAATTCCTTCCACGAAACAGTCAGCATAGGAATAAAAAGGACGACGAGGATATTGACAGGTCGAACGATGGTAATGAGCCCTAAAAATAAAAATGTCCCTAAAATATAATAGGGTTTTTCTGTCAAAAAGAACTTTCGAACAACCAATAAAAATCCACTTATCAGAAAGAAGGAATACACATGGCTATACGCAGAATCGTACATTGTGTACGTAAAAAGAGAGGTGCAGAATAAAATGGAGAGTTGCATGAGAAAAATATGCCACCCATTAACTTCATACGTTTCGAGTAATTTTCGAATAAAAATAAGTCCTAGTAAAAGATAGAACATTGCTGCATATAAAATGCCTTTTTGATACGGATATGAGAATCCGTCCGCCCTAATCTCTTTATGAAAAACTTTTGTCTTTATATGCTCGAAAGCAAAAAAAGGACTTTGTAAAAGTGACGTTCCAACAAAATATTTATCAACGCGATTTTCAAATTTTGGATTCACATAGAACCCTTTCATCAGTTCGGCATCGTAATAATCCGTCTCCAACGTATCTAAATATCGAAAATGAATGTCCTTATAAATAAAAAGCGCTGGTAAATATTCATAATAACCTCTTCCATCGGCATTAATAACCACCTCCTTTTTGAGCATGTAGTTATTATAAATGAAAAAAAGTAGGAGACCAATAATCAGCTCTCTTAAGAAGAAGCTTATATTTAATTTATTGGTAGAAAATTGCATCAATCCAATTTCATTTCTGGAACTGACGCTGGCACCACTAAATCGCCAGCTGTTTTTTCGATAATCTCTTCAACAGATACACCTGGTGCTCTTTCAATCAGATGAAATTTACCATCTTTCACTTCCATTACAGCCAATTCTGTTACAATTTTTTTCACGCAATTGACACCTGTTAAGGGCAATGTACATTCTTTCAATATTTTGCTTTCGCCAGCCTTATTAGTGTGCATCATGGCAACAATGATATTCTGAGCCGAAGCGACTAAATCCATTGCTCCGCCCATTCCTTTCACCATTTTTCCTGGGATTTTCCAACTTGCGATATCACCATTTTGAGAAACTTCCATAGCACCTAAAACCGTTAACTGAACGTGTTGACCACGAATCATCGCAAAAGAAGTCGCAGAATCAAAAAACGCCGCACCTTCTTTCACCGTAATGGTTTGTTTTCCAGCATTGATATAATCGGCATCTTCTTCTCCTTCAAAAGGAAAAGGTCCCATTCCTAAAATACCATTTTCAGATTGAAACTCTACTTCGATTCCTTGAGGAATGTAATTCACCACTAATGTCGGAATACCGATTCCTAAATTCACATACCAACCGTCTTGTAATTCTTGTGCGATGCGTTTAGCAATACCGTTTTTATCTAATGCCATTTTGTTTTATTTGAATACGTTTCCCAAAACTACTATAATCTACCCTAAAATCAAATTGTAGCTGTTCAAAATCGGGATTATTTTATTTTGAAGTGCTGAGTTACAATTTTTAATGATGCTTGAAATATCAATTCTTTATTTTTCTTTTACTTTTTGTCCGTCAAAAAGAGAAAAAGCTCTGCTTTTGAAGACGTGAAAACGAGAAACGGCTAGTGCCGAAGTTTTGAGGAAAAACCACATCGTCGTGATCTTTTTCATCACCCAAATCTTCCTTATTGCTTGTAAAAATAAAACTCGCTAGCGCTCAAACAGTTATTTTTGTGACGGCAATTTACCTACGGTGCTACTTTGTGGTCGTCGTTTGGGTCCCGATGAAAAAATCAATACGATATCCTAATCACTCGTTGCGTTTAGAATTGTCATTTGTCTGTGAAAATTATCTTTACGATAAGTATCACATCAAAATAAATTTAACCCTCAAAATCTATTCAAACAGCTAAAATTCATTTTAAATTTATTGGACGTCTACTATTTCAATTTCAAAAATCAAATCAGCATAAGCAGGAATTGCTCCTGGTCGTCCCATTGGTCCATAAGCATCGTAATAAGGAATAACGATAATTGCTTTTCCACCTTTTCCTAATAAGGACAAGCCTTCTTCAAAACCTGGAATCATAGATTGTGTTTTGTACGTAAACTCCATCGGCTCGCCTCTTGGAATAGAAGAATCGAAGACTTTACCGTCTAGGAATTTTCCAGTATAATGCACTTTCAATTGATTTCCAGCCTGCACTTTTGGTCCAGTTCCTTCGTTCAAAATAACATACGAAAGACCACTCGCCGTTTGTTTTGCTTTTGGATACAATTTCAATGCTTGTTCGTATGAATATTTTTTGTAATCATCTTTGCTCATCGCTCCAATTTTCTCAAGACGTGCTAATTCTTCGTCTTCTGCCTTTTTAAACGATGCATATTTCTCATTGAATTTTTGAGTTGCATCCCAATTGGCTTTAGTGTATTTTTTACCTATTCGAACAATCTCTAACTTCTCAATAACGTCATTCGCCAATGTTGTATTGACAACCTCTTGACCTTTAATAACTTTTCCAAAAATAGTATGCTTTCCGTCCAACCAAGGAGTAGGAACTAAGGTGATGAAGAACTGAGAGCCATTTGTTGCAGGGCCTGAATTCGCCATAGATAGATATCCTGGAGTACTATGTTTCAATGTATCTACAAATTCATCAGGAAAACTATATCCTGGTCCACCTGCTCCTGTTCCTTCAGGGTCGCCACCTTGGATCATGAAATCACCTTGATCACCATTTAATTTACTAATCACACGGTGGAATTTCAATCCATCATAAAAAGGTTTGTCGAATTTTTTATCACCCATCACAAAGTTTCCTTCTGCTAGTCCAACAAAGTTAGCAACTGTCATCGGTACCTCATCGGCGTATAATTTAACGAGTATTTCTCCACGGTTAGTAGTGAACTTAGCGTAAATTCCATCAGCCAAATCTTGACCAAATGTAAAAGAGGACAACGTCATCATCAAAAGGATAACAACTCCGAATGAATATTTCATTTTTTTCATAATTATGTTACTTTAGAATGTAAAAATACAAGAATTTTTTGGGTAGTAGCAAAATATGTTCCAAGCTTTTTTTGTTATGGATTTTTGTAGTGTAAAGATATCTAAAGATAGAAGTAATCTACTGGATTTATCGAACCAAATGGAAAAATGTATGTCCTTCAAATTCTTTTCCGTTGATACCTTTTGCTTTGTATTTGACAAAATAGACTCCGTCTAAAGCATTACTTCCACTGACTTTTCCATCCCAGTACTTATTCAACTCGTCAGCTTGAAACATCAGGCTTCCCCAACGGTTAAAAATCCAATATTCTAATTGAATTATACCTGCTTTCGTGTATTCATATACATCGTTTATTTGGTCATCGTTTGGCGTGAAAATATTCGGCCATTCCAAAGTAGGTTCTTGGTAAATACATGAATTGTCACTTATCGTCGCATTGCCATTATAATTCAGAGCAAGTGGATCGATACAACCACAAATTTCAACTGTTATAGTCACCATCCCTGAATTATGACAACCAAGGTCATCCGTTCCACTCACTTTATAAGTAGTTGTGACTGAAGGAACGAATGCCACGTCGTTTTCTACACCATTATCCCATGAATAAGAGGATGCACCACTACCTGATAGTGTAACAGCGGTTCCTGCACAAATGATTTGATTTTCTCCAGCTGAAACAGTTGGTAAAGGTAGCACCGTAATCAGCACTTGATCGGTGCCACTACAATTGCTAGTATCTTTCCCAACTACTGTATATGTTGTTGTTATTATGGGTGTAAAAGCAACGCCGTCTGTAACGCCATTATCCCATGTGTAAGATGTCGCACCACTACCTGTGAGTGTAACTGATTCACCCACACAAATTGCTTGAGGAGAACCAGCATCCACTGTAGGAAGATTATTTACTATTACGGTTATTGTTGTGTCTCCTAAACAACCCGTAACATCCATAACCAAAACTTCATAGATTGTTGTTGTAGTAGGCGATACCGTGTGTGCATTTCCTCCTGTTAATCCATTGTCCCACACAAAAGTGTATGGAGCTGTTCCACCAGAAGGAATGGCTGTTATATCAGAACTCTCTCCTAAACAAATTTCAGGATTCGTCGAATGAATCATTACTGAAAGATTACCCGTTTTTGTAACAACCACTTGTTTGGTTCCCGATCCTGGACAATTTCCTCCAGTGGTAATATCGACGGTATAAGTTCCGGGTTGATTGACCGTTGGAGTAGCCGTATTTCCACCAGCCACAATACCTGGTCCTGACCACGTATATTGTGTTAGTGTCGTTCCATACACAGAGGCAAACAATTGAACAGTTGGATTAGAGCAAGAAATAGTTGTGTCTGAGGCCGTAATCGTTAAATCATCGGCGTCTTCAATATAAAAGGTTGCCGTGTTATAAGATATTGTACCATCACAAGGATTTATGTAACTCACTTTAATACTTAATGAATCCAATCCGCTTCCAGTTGTAAGCGCTTCAAAAGGGATAATAATCGTATCTTGACCGATTGCGAACGTCACAGGATTCAGGATGGAGGCATAATCTACTCCCTCAACAGCCGATCCTGAAGTTATATAATTCACCGTTAATGCCGTGTCTATACCTGAAGAACGTGTGAAAATAATATCCGTTCCAGGACAACCTCTTATAGCGGTTGCTTGGCTAGAAATGGTGGTATCTTCGATGATGGCTACATTAACAGGTGATCCTTCGGAAGTAAAAGAACCTCCTTGAATAAAAACACCAGAATCAAGTGTTGGATCACCTACATCAGCAATTGCCAACTTAAAATGATAGGTTTGACCACATTGGACCTGTGCAGTCGCCGTTAAATTAACGGTATATCCATCGTACTGAATGTATTGTGGCTGACTTTTATAGGGTTCTACTGGTCCTCCAAAAAGAGCATCTCCATTATCAACATAATAGGCAGAATTATTGAATTGATTCACGGTATTTATTGTGATTGGAGTCGATGTTCCTGGCACTACTGCTAAGTTTTGAGTACCTGTAATACCTGGACCACTAATAAAAAAACCAAAAGCATCATTGAAGCCAGATCCAACAAATTCGGGATATTCATCAGAACCAAAAATATAATTAAACTTAATGGTTGGTCCTTCTGGAACAAAATCAAATTCAAGTACACATTTATCATATAAAAGACCACTTGTAAGTTGACTTAAATCAGCGTCAGTCGTAACACCATCCATAATTCTAGAAATACCAGAAGTGGTATTTGGACCAATAGCGTCTGTTGCATAACCAGTCGTCATAACAATACCTTTATCCATATTCTGATCAGTATATAGAACGGTATTTATAGCGTTGAAATCTCCCATTTGACGATTATCTCCTGTGTAGGTAACATTCGAGATGCTAATTCCTGCGCCAATTAAGTTCGTTTGCACCCATTGAGTAAGATTAACACCTGAACCATTATTTCCTGAAGTATTAAGTGGTGCAACCACCAATTGAGCATAGGTAGCGTTAGTGAATATAAAGTAAATCACAAAAAGAGATGCCGTTCTAATTTTTGTTAAGGTCATACGTTCTTTTTCTAGTAATAGAGATGACTAAGATAATTAAAAAGTTGCATATTACACTAATAGAAGTGCTTAATGGGTGGTTTATTTTTTGGTGTGCTAGTCAAAAATTCATCTGTATATAAGAAATACGACTCAGTTAACATTCATATTTCTATATTACAAAAGCAATACATTATCAGAATGAAATTAAAATTAGGCTAGATTTAATGTGCCAATAAAGGTCTTTTAGATTACCGTACCAAATGGAAAAATGTATGTCCTTCAAATTCTTTTCCGTTGATACCTTTTGCTTTGTATTTGACAAAATAGACTCCGTCAGAAGCACTGCTTCCGCTGACTTTTCCATCCCAGTATTTATCCAACTCGGATGCTTCAAACATCAGATTTCCCCATCGGTTGAAAATCCAATATTCTAATTGAACTATTGCTGTTTTCGTGTATTGATATACATCGTTGACATGATCATCGTTGGGTGTGAAAATATTTGGCCATTCTAGTACAGGCTCTTGATATACACATGAATTATCACTCGTAGTGGCATTACTGTTATAGTTCAACGCAAATGGATCTGTGCAACCACAAATTTCAACTACTATAGTCACTGTTCCTGAATTTTGACAGCCATTACCATCCGTCCCGCTTACTTTATAAGTTGTTGTGGCT
The DNA here is from genome assembly GCA_040394775.1 of Taishania pollutisoli. Taxonomy (GTDB): domain Bacteria; phylum Bacteroidota; class Bacteroidia; order Flavobacteriales_D; family Crocinitomicaceae; genus 40-80. The sequence continues at coordinate 8,596 of JBEBRN010000002.1, read as the reverse complement.
GAAGGAACGAATTCCACGCCGTTTGCTACACCATTATCCCATGTATAAGAAGTTGCACCACTACCAGATAGCGTAACAGAAGTTCCTGCGCAAATAGTTTGATTTTCTCCAGCGGAAATAGTTGGTAACGGATTTACGGTAACTACCACCTCGCCAATGCCATTACACGTTCCACCAACATCGCCAGAAACGGTGTAAGTTGTTGTTGTCGTAGCTGCAAAAGGAACGCCATCCGTCACGCCATTGTCCCACGTGTAAGATGTCGCACCACTTCCCGAAAGGACAACAGCAGTTCCTGCACAAACGGTTTGGTCATTGCCTGCTGAAATATCTGGAGCTGGGTCAACATGAATGCTTACTTGACTCGTATTCGTACAGCCATTACCGTCTGTTCCCGTTACGGTATAAATTGTTGTTCCTACGGAAGGCTTGAAAGATACGCCATCGGTCACACCATTATTCCAAATGTAAGTTGTTGCGCCACTACCAGAAAGCGTAATAGCAGTTCCTTCACAAATTGTTTGATCAGCACCTGCCAAAACAGTTGGTAACGAATTCACGGTAACCGTTGTGGTGGCATCTCCTGCGCAACCTAAATTATCTGTTACGGTTACAGTGTAAATGGTTGTTGACGTAGGAGAGACGGAATTCGAACTGGAAGCCGCTAATCCATTGTCCCAAGCATATGTATAAGGAGCTGTTCCTCCAGAAGGATTTGCCGTTAAATCAGAACTTCCTCCGATACAAAACTCAGGATTATTAGAAGTAATAGTTACAGCCAGATTACCTGTTTTAGTAACCTCCACTTGTTTTGTTCCTGAACTTGGGCAAGTACCACCAGTGGTCACAGTGACCGTATAAGTTCCAGGTTGATTAACTGTTGGTGTAGCCGTATTACCTCCAGAAACGATTCCTGGCCCAGACCATGAGTAATCAGGCGTAGTTCCAGTAGCAGATGCAGATAGCTGAGTAGATGTATTAGAGCATGTGATAGCTGCATCAGGAGCTGTAATTACTATATTATCTGCATCAACAATATAAATCGTCACTAAATTAAACGTTGTCGTTCCACCACAAGGCGTTGAAAAACTGACTTTAATCGATAATGAATCTGTTCCGCTACCACTCGTGAGGCCATCAAATGGAATGACAATACTATCTTGACCAATTTGAAACGTAACAGGATTAGGAATTGCTGAATAATCCACGCCAGCAATAGCAGAACCTGAAGTCGTGTAATTAACCGTTAAAGCCGTGTCTAACCCAGAAGATCGAGTAAAAATAATATCCGTTCCAGGACAACCTCTAATGACTGTTGCCTGATTACCAGCAGTAGTCCCTTCAATAACTGCAATATCCACAGGTGATGCTTCAGAAATGAAGGATCCTCCTTGAATAAAAACACCAGAGTCGTATGATTGGTCTCCTACATCTGCAATAGCTAATTTAATATGATAGGTTTGCCCACATTGAACTTGAGCAGTTGCGGTTAGGTTAATTGTATAACCATCATATTGAATATATTGTGCTTGACTTTTATAGGGATTTATCGTGTTTCCATATCCATTGTCTCCATTATCAATATAATAGGCTGGATTAGATGCGGGCGCAAATGGTGGTCCTGCATAACCGTTATTGACATTATTAATAGCAATAGGAGTGGTGGTATTTGGAATAATGGCGATATTTTGCGTTCCTGAAATTCCTGGACCACTAATAAAAAAGCCAAAAACGTCATTGAACGTACTTCCTACAAATTCTGGGTATTCTTCAGATCCAAAAATATAATTAAACTTAACCGTCGATCCAGCAGGAATAAAATCAAATTCAAGAATCGCTTTGTCATTAACTGAACCTCCCGTGATGGTCGCTAAGTCTGGGTCAGAAGTTGTATTTCCAACATACCCCCCAGCACCACAAGCGTAAGTAGAATTATTCGGGCCAATAGCTGTTATAGCTTCACCGGATGACATAATAATTCCTTTATCTAAACCTTGATCGGTAAACAATACAGTGCTTGTCGCATTAAAATTTCCCATTTATCTATTTGCTCCCGTATAGGTAACGTTCGAAATGGTAACTCCTGCTCCGATTAAATGTGTTTGAACCCATTGGGTTAGATTGACTCCTGCACCATTATTTCCAGTTGTACTTAGTGGAACAACAGTTAATTGCGCCTGAAGTTGAGATACAGACATAGCAAGAGCCGTCATAAAGATGACTCTTTTAAAAATACTTGAATTCATACATTTGGTTTTCTAACTTAATAGACTGCTAAGATAACCGAAAAGTTGCACAACTCATTTTTATTGAATCACTTTATCTTGTTCGTTAAATTGATCTTTTAGTGTGCCACTCAATTCTAAGTCATTTATTATCTTCTCTTTGGATAGTCTATGGAAGAAAAAGTAGATGACCAGTACACCAGAAATTAATAAGTAAAGTAAATTTCCCGTACTAAAAAACGCAACAACACCTATTAAAGAAGGTCCTTCTAAAAGGGCATACTTAATAATTAAAGCTGTTTGAAAACCCGTTAATTTCTCTTTTAAGCTACCCCTATCTACTAAGCTTTCCAGCCCTTTTTTATAAAGAATATTACCTGCTACTATACCTAAAATTGCAGCAATAGGAACAATAAAAAAGAAGATGTCATCGGTGTCATTCCATCTTAATTCACGATTTTCTATTAGTGCAAATGCAATTACTGAAAAGAGAGTAACTCCTGATATTAATGCTAAATGTATAACAGTGTTGATTTTTAAGAATTTAGCCGGTGTTAGTTCATAATTTTCATTTTCCATAATTCTTTCCGTTTAGGGGTGATATATCTTTGATGAAATAAATCGAGCAATAGATTGCTTCTATCGTAATAAAAAGTAGTAAAAGGCCAACCAAATACCGATAAAAAACATACCGATAAATAAAACGGATTTCACCATTTTAATATCTTTTTTAATAACCAAAAGGTAGAGGATATAAAAGATTAGCACGGCTACTAGGTCTATGGAAATGAATGGATATGTCATAATGTTACACTGTTTTTTATATTGAGCTAAAAATTTAGATAACTAATAGTCCTTTGATAAATATACACATTTCTCGAAATTACCTGTAATCAATTTCAATAAAGACGATCATCATAATTTAACTTTCAAAAATTTCTGAAGAGCTGAAAGGGGATATTTCAAAGAAATTTCTGGAGTAAAATAAGAGATGGCAGATGGAAAATCACATTCATTGAATATCTGCAAGGCATCTGGATAAAGTATAAATGATTGAAAATAGACTTCTCCTTCGCAGCTTTCAATTTGTCCTAATAGAAATTCATACTCATCTTGGTTAAATTCCATCTCTGCAGCAATAATCTTATCTTTTAATCCCGCTTTTTGCTGTACCATTTGTGCCGCTTTATCATTGTTAACTAGTATTTTAAATTCTTCTGTTAGCGCTATTATATCGGCTAACTCTAAGTATTTTCCGCTAACTGTTGAGTAATTAAAATAGTCTGTGCTAGCATAGCAATTTCCGTCGCACCCTGTTGAATTAATGTAAAATGACAAAATTCCATTTTGATTATAAGTCACACCAAAGTCTAGTTCAACTAATTGACTTCCTCCCCATCTGTCAAGTGTTGCACCAAGAGATTCCGTTGAAGATTCTGTATGTGTGAAACGCATTTTTAAATCGGTATTGATTTGTGCATCAATTTGATTATTTCCAGTTTGAATGATCGGAAAGTATAATCCTCCATCCTGAGAGCCACCAAAAGGATCACTCAGAATTAAGTTAAATGTGTCCATTCGGGCATTTTGTCCAAAAGCAATGCCTCCAAGAATTAAGAAGAGGATGGTTAGTGTATTTTTCATGATTGATTTTTATTTAAAGTTACTATCTTTTTCTACTTCAACACCACTTTCGTTTTTACCAATCTGAAATTTTCATCATTCGCATCGACATCGAAAAAGTAAACAACACCGTTCTCTTTGAAAATACGCTTTTGTAATTGGTCATTGGTTAAAAAATCACCCGCTGTTGGAATCATGAACATGTCTATCACCACTTTCCAACTTCCATCTACAAACGAATAGGTAGTCATAGAGAACGTATTGCCGTTCATCGGTGCTTGGTAAACAGAAAGTTCGTCCTGACCGTTACCCGTTAAATCACCTTCGTTTATAAGTGTTATGTCGCAACAACCGATTGAAATCGAAACTAACTCATCTAGCGAGAAATAAACGGTGTATCTGTCTTCTGTTCCCTCATCCATTGGGTTTCCCTGACCTATTGAAGTCTTGACCGCAAAAGCATATTCTTTTTGACCATCTCCATTGAAGTCTCCTTCAATATAGGCACCAACGGACGATGATTGTGCATGTGTGTAGCTTGCTAGTAGAATTACTACGGAAGCGAGGAATATTTTAGTTTTTTTCATGTAGCTATTTTATATTATTTCGTCACTAAAAATGAATGTCAAAGCTCAATTTTCAAGATGTTTTTGATAACTGATTTTGAATACTTTAATACGAATGCTGGTTGAAAAGCGCGAATTACTGAGGGAAAATAGCATTCGTTGATAATTTGCAAAGTATCTGGGTAAAGTATAAATGACTCAAAAAGGACCTCTCCTTCACAACTTTCAAATTCAGCCAATGCAAATTCATATGTTTCTTGATCAAACTCCTCTTCTGAATTCGTCATATTCTCCTTTAATTCAGATTTCTGTTGTGTATATTGAGTTGTTCTGTCTTGATTAACAATTGATTTAAACTCCTCTGTTAAGTCGATGATGTCGGTAATCTCTAAGTATTTCCCAGTAACGATAGAGTAATTAAAATAGTCCGTACTACCATAACAGTTAGAAGTACAACCCATAGAACTGACATGAAATGATAGGATCCCTTTTTGATTGTAAGTCACTTCAAAGCCAAGAGAAACGAGTTGATCTCCTCCCCAATTATCAAGTATTTTATCAAGTGATTCCGTTGGAGTTTCCGTATCTGTAAAGCGGATTATCAAATCTGTATTAATCTGAGCATCTATTTGTTTATTTCCCGTTCGAATGATTGGAAAGTGCAAATCTTCCACCTGTTCTCCCATGTAAGGATCACTTAAAATCAAATTGAACGTATCCACTTGAACCTTTTGTCCCAAAGCGATGCCTCCAAGGAATATGAAGAAAATGGTTAGTGTGTTTTTCATCCTGTTTTACTGTTCTATTTTGTTTTTAAATTTAGAATATCTACTCATTACATTCATCTTTATACAAATCCATATAACTAAATATGATGTCAATGGCCGCTTCCCTCATGTCAATTTTTAATGTGGTGTTCATTCGAACGTTATTTGCTATAAGATAGATACTACACCAATCTGAATTAAAAACCCGTTGTGCTTCAATAATTCCGCATATAATATTAATCGTATAACTTTTTGGATTTAACTCTTTCGCTTTTTGACTATACCTAACGGCTTCATCTAAGTGAAAATGATCATCCATCGCTTTTAAATAAGCCATGCAAATAAGTAAGTCAGCACTTGCTTTATTTAAAAAATTTTGTTCGTTTTTATAATTGTATTTTTTATTTAAATAATCAAAGAATGTTTTGGCTTTATCTTTTACATCAAATTTCCATGACAGTGCATTTATAACAGCCATCTTTACGTCGATTGGATTATTTTCATCTTCTAAATAGCTCATTAAATCAGTTGTCAACTTCCCTTTCGATTGAGATGCTAATTGTACAATTTCAACATCTTTATAAGCCTCGCTTATGTCGGTTGAAGTTATAGGAGAATTGGCCAATAAATTATGGCTGAACAAGAAACTAGTTAATAAGAGAAAAATAAATTTGATTTTCATAGAGTTAGTTTATTTGGATTACGAATTACGAATTGTAAATTATTCATTCGTAATTCGTAATTAATTCAGTACACCTGCAAAGACAAACCTTCTAATAATTCGGAGTAATCATTAAAATCATACATATCCAATTTCATCGTTAGAATTAATCCATCTTCTGGACTTCTTTCCATTGTTAAATCCACTTTGAAATCCGGTTTCAGATCATTAATTAATGGGAGAGCTTTTTCATAATCTGCAAAATGAATGATTCGTTCTATAAGTGCCATATTTTTAGTTATTTACTTTTTGAGGTTGAAGATAGCTACTTTTTTATTCTCTTGATTTATTAAATACATAATCAATACTAAATATTTTATCCAACTGTTTAGAATTCATTGACTCTGGAGTCATTCTCAGAGTCGTGTTTCTCGCCCAAATGCCTAGATTATTTTCTAAGTTTCCTATTTTGCCCATTCTCCAACTTGTATTTACAATATAATGGGCTCTTTTAACGCGCAAACGTTCATATTCTTTAAATACTTGCTCAAAGGATTTATCGGATTCAAGAAGTTGACCAATTGTATAAGCATCTTCTATTGCTTGACAAGCACCTTGACCTAAATTAGGAGTGGTGGCATGAGCAGCGTCGCCTATTAGACAAACATTTTTAGACTGCCATTTTGAAATCGGTTTTAAATCTTTAATTTCACTCTTAAATATGTCTTTCTCTGGTGTAGAATTAATAAGCGCTAGGACATCTTTATGAAATGATTTGAATAAATCCGATAAGTCTATGGGCTGCTTATTTGCTAAGTGGTCGTTCACCACTGCAAACCAATATGTTTTGGTATCGTTGATTTTTACTATTCCAAAACGTTTTCCCTTTCCCCAAGCTTCATACGCGTCATGTTGGTATTTCTCTGATACCGAAACTTCAGTAACTCCTCTCCAACATAACTGATTTGTTTCTCTTATTATACTCGGTTCAAACAGTTGCTCTCTAACAACTGAATTTATTCCGTCGGCACCAATTAGAATATCACTTTTAACAGTCGTTCCGTCTTCAAATGTTAATACGAATGATTCGTTTCGTTCAATTTTAGAAAGCCGTTTAGAAAGTATAATATTTTCCATTCCTACCGCTTCCGAAAGGATTTTTAGCAAATCACTTCTATGAATTGCCACATTATACGTTTTGTACTTTTCTTCAAACTTATGAAGATTTAATTCAGAAAGGACACTTAGCTGTTCATCCGTAATTTTAATGGATGAAATTTTATTTCCAGCATTTTCTATTTTATGTTGGATGCCTAACTTTTGAAAAATTTGCATGGCATTGTTTGCCATAATGATTCCCGCACCAACGGGTTTTATTTCTGAAGCACTTTCATATACCGTAACTTGAAAGTCTTTTTGTTGAAGTGTTAAAGCAGTGGTTAGCCCACCAATACCCGCACCAATAATGGTGACATGTTTCTCCATATGGTTATCTCTTTTTGGACATTGGATATAAAATTATCAATTAAAGTTGTTGCCCTTCTGAAAAATAGAATTATCGTCGCCTAAATATCAAATTCAACAGAAATAAAATGACAATTGCTCCGGCTGCTCCTGTTAGAATAATACCAAGCCAACCTGAGCCAAGATGAATGTCTAATTTTCCTAAGAGCCAGTATCCAACATAACTCCCTAAAATACCTACTGCAATATTTCCAAGAATACCTAGTCCACTTCCTTTGTAAATCATGCTACCTAACCAGCCAGCTGCTCCACCAATAATAAGCGTGATAATAATTTCCATTTTCGTGAGTTTTAAATGATTAATAAACTGCAAACGTATCTCCTAAAGTACTAATTTTAAAATACATTCAAATAATAATCACTCCTTTTTTCTACATTTAATTAAATAAAACGGATAGACATCTTCCACTTCTGTGATTTCAAATAACCCAAATTGATCAAACTCATTTGCAATAGATGTTCTGTCGTAAAAGAACATTTTCACCCCATTAAAGAGACTAAAACGGTCTTTACTTATAAGATTTCCTTGTCCATAAATAGAAGCTTCTTTCGTCACAACAGCAAAAACCATATAGCCATCTTCCGCTAGTTGATGATAACAGTCACGAATTAATTTCGCTCTTTCATCGGTGTCTAGTAAATGAATTAAAGCATAACAAAAGATACCGTCGTATTGATTATCATCAAATGGCATATCTGTTACAGATCCATGATAAATAGTCATATCATTTCCGTAGTGCTTTTGAGCCAATTCAATGGCAGTTTTAGCAATCTCTATTCCTGTGACAGTTATTCCGTTGTCACGAAAAATTTGAGCATTTCTTCCATAACCGATGCCCGGAATTAGAATATTCTTTAACCCTTTTTCTATAAAGAAGTTTTTTGTCAATTCAGCTGACTTTGAGGGCGTAAATCCCCACATTGCTTGATTTTCGACAAAGTTTTCTTCCCAAAATTCTCCCATATTAATATTTTTTAAAAATACTCTCAAATATAACGTTTGAGGGCAGGGCAAACTCACACTTTCATCAACTGACTTATCAACATAAAAACATGATAACTGCTTGTAAATAAATCAACTAACTCATTGCTGTCTCGTGGGTTATTTGTATATTCAACTGATAATCAATTAGTTAAATATACATGAAAGACCTTTTATTTTTGTCCTATTTTAGTGAGCTAGAGGACCCTAGAAGCCATATAAACAAGCTTCACAATTTAGACAGCATT
>JBEBRN010000001.1:0-97556 GCA_040394775.1 Taishania pollutisoli | reverse complement strand
TAAAACCGCAACTTCGCTATCGCTACGCTGCGTTTAAGCCTTACTTGTTACCTGCTGGCGTTTTTATCGTTCGTTCAGTACCTCATTCACAAATTCAGTCCATTCGTGTAAAGGAATACTTCTGTCCAAATAAAAATCTGGTTGCAATCCCTTTTCATCAATCGTGAAATCTGGTATTCTCATACTTCTTGAAAGTGAATAACCCAATTGAAATTCGTTACAAGGCGATGGAACGAAATACATATTTGAAACGTCCAAAACTCCATAAGTTGTTGTGCCAAATAATTTTACTTTTTTACTTTGTTTAGAGGCAAGTAAAAACTGCTCATCTGTACTTCCGTTTGCTTGATTAATGATAATTCCTACATTTTTAGGATAAGGGTAAATAGTATCATACTTAGTGATACTCACAATATTTTCATTCAGATTTACAAATTCTCCTTGTTTCTTATCTAATTTATCGAAAGCTGTTTGAGCCCACTTTTTATCATCTTCATCAAATCCATATTCAGGCTTGTTGATAAAATCAAGCATTCTCTGATTGTTTAGTTTTGTAGATAGGAATTCAACCCCAACTGTTCTTATTGGATTGGTATAGATAAGAGGTAGAATTTCTTTATAACTTCCGTCTGAACCACCTGTTCCGTTTCTTATGTCAATAATTAGATTTTCAGTAGATAGAATTTTATCTCTGTTAGTTGCAATTACACTATCAATTGCTTGTTTTTCGGAAACTTGAAATGATGGTATTCTGAAATATAATGTTGTATTGTTTAACTGTTCAATATAGGGTTTTTGAGCTGTTAATGATTTGAAATATCGCTCATATTTTGGTTCATCAGCAACTTTGGGATATAACCTTTTAAGAGTGAAATTACCAATCTGTAAATGATTATTACCCGTTAGGTTTACAATTTCGGATTCGGAAGGCGAGTGGTCTCGCATATAAAAAACGGAATTTGCCTTATTTTCATTTATACTAAATTTTAGTTTTATTTGTCCTTTTGTCCAAGTTTCTGCACCCGACTCTACAATAAACCCGATGTATTTATCGTTTTCTTTCTTTATACCTATTTTGTAAGGTTCGGTTTCCCAAATGCCCTCATAATCGGAAGTTTTCTTCTTGTCTAAATATTTTTTAAAATCTTCAGTTTTGATTGAATAAGTTTCCCAATTTGGAAATTTTTGTTCTGCTTTATTGTCTGTATTTGGTGTTGATTGTTCATTAAGTCTTATGGCAATATGTCCCGAACGAAAGAATGTCAGCCATTCATACAATATAGGTCCGCATTCACTTAATGTTTTAGCTGATTTTACTTTTTCTAATATTCTTTTGTTCTGGTCTTCGTAAGCTTGATTTCCTTTTTGTTTCAAGGCATATTCAAAACCTGCGTCATTTTCTTCAAAAGTTTTTTTTACCCAATCAAAATTTTTTGGGCAATCACAATTTTGAGCAAATGTGTAAGTTGATGATAATAAAAATAAAGTCAGGATAATTTTTAGTTTTTTCATTTTTAATCGTTATTTTTTGACGAAGCGTTGTTTTACGCTTGCAGGTAACGGTTAGTATATGAAAAGTAGGCGATTTCGAAGCACGAAACTTTCAGTTGAGCACCAAGTTTGATACGAGCTAAAAGCCTTGAATTTACTGCTGTTCCGCCTATTTTTTATATACATTGTTACCTGCTGTGTTTCCTTCTTTCGTTACAAGTTATATCTAATTGCGGAAGCCGCTCCACGTTTCTTGGTGTGAGCAATTGATTTGTTTATGTATAGGCTTCTAATTTCGTCCGAAGCTGGTGCTCCATTAAAACCGTAACCAATTTTTGTCTGTCCGAACTTTTTAGAATGCGGTAAATAACCTCTTTCTTTTTCATACCATTCCGCAACTTCAAATACTTCAACAATTAGTCCTCTGTATTCACTCAAAACATATTTAAGCTGGTTTAATCTGCTTTTTCTGATAGTCCAAGTTTCTTTTGTCGCTTGATAAATGGATTGTCCTCCTTTACCACGTTCGTATTTTCTATTTATGTTAATCAAAATGCAATCCGTCCCAATTTTGTCAAGTGGCTGTGCATTGTAAAGACGAATGATTTCTTCTGAAGTCATAAGTCCTTTTTCAATTGAGTTGTGTCCACCGACAATGTTTGAAAGAAAAAGTCCACAATATGTTAAAGTGTCAATCAAAGAGGCTTCTATTTGAAATGCTTCACTTTCAGAAAGTCCGTGCCTGACGATAATATGTTTTACAGTCTGACCACTTTGAGTAATCTCTCGTATTTTATCGTATTTGGCATTTGAAGTGTCAATGTCTGTTAAGGCACAAGCTAAATGGTTAAATACTCTGTTGTCGATACCTTTACCAACATAGAATGGCTTGTTGTCTGTCGGGTCGAGCAACATATAGACGTAATACTTTAACTCCTGTCGAGATTTTTCGTCAAACATATGATTAGCTGATTTTGTCAACCTTAAAATTCCCTGGACTTTTGTAGGATTGAGCTTGTTTGTTAAATCCTAATCTTGCAATTACCTTTTCGACATCTTGTGCATTTGGTTTAGGTGTTGTTGCAGATGCTACTTGAAATTCGTAACCTTTCGGCATATCTCCAAATTGTCTTGGTGCTGTTAGTTTGTAAAGTGCCATACTTATTTTGTTTTACTTTTTCGCTTACTCTGTTCGGTTTTCAGCGTCCCCGTTTCTACAAATATCGAAAGTCAGTCCGTCAAAACGTGTCGTTGTTGAATTGCACGGTCGTCTTTTTTTACATAGCAGGTAACGTTTTGTGTATTTAATTAGTTGGCGATTTTAATGCACAAATCTGTCAATAAGTGAAAAGCTGTCTTTAAAGCACCTGTCTGTAGATAAGTGACTGACCGCCAATTAATTAAATACGATGTTGTGCGTTCGTGCTTTCTTAACATCTTCTATTATTAATTTTGTTCTGTAATCAACTCCCTTTTTATTGAGGTGATATGGTGAGTTAAACATTAAAGAGTCAGGAATTTTATATCTTTCAGGTGTGCCAATTATCATTAAATTTGATTTCATTAATTCATTTTTAACTTTTTGTATAGCTATTTTAGAGTTATTGAATGATGTTTCTTGAAAACCAGGAAAAGAAACTAATAAGGTTGCACCTTTTCTTTTCAGATAAATATTAAACTCTTCAATGTATTTTAAAACATCATAATTAAATTCGGTATTAATTGCACCATATGGTGCGAACTTTTTTTGTTTTATTTCCCAATGAGTATAGGTGTCACCAAATTCATTAAAAGAATTAACAGAGTATACATCACTTTCATTTACATTTAAATATTCAGTTGGATTAAACTTAGTCAGACTGTATTTGGGAAGGTATGGAATAATATTAACAAACTGATAGATATTTAGATATTTAATATTTTCCAAATCTACATCAAAAACTGTTCGCATTAGTTCTTCTGAGCCAAAGTTCAAACTTCTATAAAAATGATTATATTCAGGAACAAGGACAATAATATCACCATTTTTTACATACTCTAATGTATTATCTAACATATATTTTATTCCTATAGATGCGTGAATTGCTGTATTAATTGGATTAATCTGTAAAGAGTCTTTTATTATTTGACAATTCAAGCCAAACGACAGATTTGAACCGCCTACAAATATAATTCTTGGGGTTTGAGTCTTTTGTAAAAGTAAATTCTTGTTTATGCTTGCCATTAATAGAGATTTTGATGCACGAGGTGTCGTTGGAAGAAATATTCCTAACAGAAAAAGTCCTAATACAGGAAATACAAATATTGTTAGTTTAATTATAAATCTTTTCATCGATATATCCTAAAATTGAAAATAAATAAATTGTTGTTCTTTGCCGCCAAACCAAAATATTGCAACAATAATTGCATAATACATTGCATATCTTATCGGGCGTTTCCACTTTAGACCTATAGCGGAAATTGCGTATTGACCTTCTCTTCCAAGCCATTCAACCAAGATGAATAACAAAATGATAGTTGGTATCGCTAATCCTATTTTCCAATAAAGTAAATTAATCGTCTGGACATACCCACTTTTTGTTGTAAGACCAATAAACATATCTTGTATAAAATGCCAAGCATGTCCAATATTTTCAGCTCTAAAAAATATCCACGCAAAAACAGTCAATCCAAAAGTTAGTAGCATAAAAGAAAATTCTTTAATGCTTGGGAAGAACTTTCCTTGTGCTATTGTTTCAAGATTATTACGGTTATTGTTGGTTAACAAAAGAGGTAAGAAGTAAATTGCATTTAATGCTCCCCAAACTATAAATGTCCAATTTGCACCGTGCCAAAAACCACTTAAAATGAAAATAATAAAAGTATTTCTTACTTTCATCCAAGTACCACCACGACTTCCGCCTAATGGTATGTAGAGATAATCTCTAAACCAGGTTGAAAGTGAAATATGCCATCGTCTCCAAAATTCCGCTATATCTCTAGAAAAATATGGAAAGTTGAAGTTCCGCATCAAATCAAAACCGAAAAGTCTGGAAGTTCCAATGGCAATGTCAGAATAGCCTGAAAAGTCTCCGTAAATTTGAAATGTAAAGAATAAAGCACCAAGAACTAAAGTGCTTCCAGAATAATCTGCCGAATTATTGAAAATCAAGTTTGCATATTCTGCACAGTTGTCAGCAATCACAATCTTTTTGAACAAACCCCAAAGTATTTGCCGCATTCCGTCAACTGCTTTTGAATAATCAAAGGTGCGTTTTTTATAAAATTGAGGAAGTAAATGTGTAGCTCTTTCAATTGGTCCCGCAACTAGTTGCGGAAAGAAACTAACGAATGCAGAAAAAGCAATAAAGTCTTTTGTTGGTTCAAGTTTTCGTTTGTAAACATCAATACTGTAACTTAAAGTTTGAAATGTATAAAAGCTAATTCCTACAGGCAAAATGATATTCAAAGAATTGGCTTTTATTTCTGTTCCAAAAAATGAAAACGCAGTAATAAAGTTGTCAAGAAAGAAATTATAGTATTTGAAGAACCCTAAAAATCCAAGATTAACTAAAATACTTGTCCATAGTAGAATTTTACGTTTAAGTTGGTTTTCTTCATTTCTTAATTGTCGTCCAATAGTATAGTCAACTATGGTGCTGAATAAAATCAATGATAGAAATCTCCAATCCCACCAACCGTAAAATAAATAACTCGCTGCAACTATTAAAAAGTTTTGGAGTTTTAAGTTTTTGTCTATAACAAACCAATAGAGTATAAAAACTATCGGTAAGAAAATCGCAAAGTCGATTGAGTTAAAAAGCATTTCTCTTGTCTATTCTTTAATGTTAATTTTTAGCACTGTCGTTTCTTTTAGCATGACGCACAACGGTCCTCAGCTATACGCAGGCAGGGCTTTTTACCACTAAACTTCCTACGAAGAACTGAACTTTAAATTTACTTCTTTCCTGTCCTACGAAGCACGAAACCCCTGCTTGCGTATAGGTGATGTTAGGGCATCGTGCTTTCTTCATAGTATGCAAAAGATTGTGGTGGTACTTTGCCAAAGGATTCCTTTATACAAAGTTCCTTTTTATATCTCTTGGCTCTTTTAACTTCAAGGGCAAATCCATTTTCCTTGCCGACAAAATAGTCGTAAAAATAGTCTTCTGTAATTCCCGAATACTCTTTAGTTTCGTCCCAAAGTGTATTTAGGTCTTTGAAGAGAATTTCCCCAATTTCAAACTCCCCAATAACTTTACTTATCGGAGAAGATGCGTAAACAATGACTTTCGAAACATTTTTGTTTTTAAAGATGCTTCTTCTGAATTCGAATTTTTTATCTCCTTCAAAAATCTTGTTTGCAAACTCTGGTTTAATCGACAATATAATTTTCATTTGCTCTAGCTTCTTTTAAAAATTCTTCAAATTTATCATTTCCAATTTGTACAAATCCACGTGGTGCGTCATTTACTGAATTTATTAACCCAATCTCTATGAGTCTTTTTAAATTAACCTTCGGTTTTGGGAATGAGTCTATGTAAAGAAAGTTAACAATGAAAGGTCGGTTGTATTTTCTGAAATTCCACCAATGGCTTAACTCATCATCTTTAAATATACTTCGTTTTCGGCATAGTCTAATAAATTCAGCTTCACTGGCAATATTCGTTATTACACTCTCTACAACGCCAATAGTTGATATTACACTTTCATGATATCCACCTGTTCTGTAAAATAGTATAATATCCCCACGAACCAAGTCTTTATTGAATGAACGAGAAATATAAACCTTCTTTAGTGCATTTCTATGGGGTGCATTTTCGACATAATCCAATGGAGATTCATTATTTAAATATGAGTCTGGAAACAGTTCTGTATGATAATCAGGCCAAATCGGATTTAAAAAAACTCGTGAACTTCTTCTTATAAATGGAAAACACTCTCTTGGATTTTCGAGGACTTTCTTGGTAAAATCCCTCACAAAAACTCTTTCACTTCCATTCTTTGTTTCTTTCTCCCCCCAATACTTGAATCCCCATTCTTCCAAAAGGGCAATTAATCTTCTTTGTTCATCTCTCTTATCGAAGATTGTGACATAGATTTCATCAACCATATTGGCAATCGCATTATCGAAAATGATTTTCAAAAATCGTTCACCTAATTTATATCCTGTGGAAGTTACTTTGAATGTGCCAATTTTTAATCTCTTTTTTTGGTCGAATGCAGGCTTAATATCTGCATAACTCTCACTTCCTGCATTTTCAATCTTCAGATACAAGAATGCTTTTACATTACCATCAGTAATACACACATAAGAAATATTGTCGGCTTTCTTATTAAACCAAGTCTCAAATTCGCCATAATCTTCCAAAAACGATTGGAAAAATTCATCTTTTAAATTGATATTTCCAAAGTAATCTTTCTTGACGGAAAGTACTTTATAATCTTTTAAATCAGGATTTTCAGAAGTGCATTTGTCAATGAAAGCGTCAATCTTATAAATTTTGTCGGCAATGCCTAAGAATTTTGCCTTCCTATGAATACCCTTATCCTCGGTGATTAAAAAGTCGACTCTACTATTTAGAACCTCCTTTAGAAGGCTTGTGTCGATAAAGTCATTTCGGGACTTATCAGCCTCTCTAAGAATGGATATCTGCTCTGTTTCGGGTGAATCTGTCTTAAGTTGATTATAGTTGCCAATTTTAACACGCATGGTATTTACAACTTCCTCATCCTGATAGGACCCAATTTCTTCGATTGTTAAAGGGTGTACACACTTTTCATAATGAAGCTTATCTATCCAATTGAATAACAAACCAATATCTTGATTGTAAACCCTACTGGCTTCACGATGTATAATAATGTTAGTGTCGAGTAAAATTCTCATCGTATAAAAATGTTTTAAAGTTATTGGATTCCTCAGATTTAAGAGTCAAATGTGGTTTATTAAGCTGTTCTGCCAATTCTTTTGAGTACTCAAGTTCTAGTTCCTGGAATTTTAAAAGTAAATCAAAATCATATTCTCTATTGTCACGGTTCTCTAGTCGTTTTTTAATTTCTTGAACGTCATCTACAACAATAATGAATGCAAAGGGATTTAATGTTTTGAATGTATCAAAGTCAATTTTTTCAGGAACATTGTCTTTATTCAATAAACAATAGTGACCATCAAGAACATATCTTTCATTTTCCCTAACAATCTGTTGAAGGTTATTAATTAACCGATTTTGAGTAAGTGTAAAATCTTTTACCAATTTGTTTTCCTTCTCGCTGATTTCTTCCCACTTCAATACTTCACTTGCACTTAAATGTCGTAGATAAAGGTCATTGCAAACTTTTCTGCAAAGTGTTCCCTTGCCAACTCCATGAATACCTCCTATGAATATTATGTTCTTCATTACAAGTGCTGTCTTTCTAGCATGTGCCCTAACGTCTCGGTTTACCCAATTGGGTAAACATCCATTATACCCTTGCTAGTTAACTTATTAGCAATCAATGACAAACCCGTTTTTAATCGTTTACCATTCATATCTGATATTTCAAAAGTTGAATAATTCATGTCGTTTTTCTTTTGTTGGTGTAAATATATAAAATATCGTTAATCAATCGCTTACTTCCTAAACATTCCTCACATTCTATCATAGATCCACCTCGGTAATCGCTTTAAAACGACCGCAATAATTCGCCAACGTTTCGTCACATAAACTATTTTCTTCTTTCGCTTTATCGCATTAAAGATTTGTTGAGTAGCTTTTTCAACAGTCGAAACCCAAAATTGACCATCACCTAGCGCCATCGCTGTATCAACAAAACCTGGTCTTATATCCGTCACATAAATCGGTTGCTTGGTTTTCTTCGCTTTTTGTCGTAAACCCTCTAAATAATTTATTTGAAAAGCTTTTGTGGCATAATAAGATGGTGCAACGCCACTTCCTCGAAGTCCAGCAATGGAACTTATGGCCACTAAATGTCCTGATTTTTGGTTTTGAAAATAATTGAATCCCCAATCGGCGGCGCAAGTAAAACCGCTTACATTCGTATCAATGGTTCTATTCTCAATCTCAAAATCAAGTTTTAAGTTGATAGCTCCTGTTCCTGAACTTATGATGAGCAAGTCAAGTCCACCCAACTCAGCCACCAAAGCGTTTAAGTTTTCTTCAATGATTGCGGTGTCCGTTACATCAAAAGTGCGTGTGAAAAAAGCATTTGGGTTTTGCGATTTCAGTTCTTCTAGTAATTCAGTTCTTCTTCCTGTAATGCCCACTTTATAATTATGGCTAACTAAAAGTTGCGCAAGTTCTTTTCCTATTCCTGATGTCGCACCGACGATTATTGCTTTTTTCATTTTTATTATCTACTAGTTTAAGACGCTATTATTCAAATGAATATTGAAATATTTCAAATACTTCATCTTCTCTAAATGGGTCCCTATAATTGATTTTGAAGTGTATTGTGCCTGATCTTTTAGCTGTAATATAATCGATAAAATCTTTGTTGAAATGTTTTCCTGTTCCAGAAAACGTTGTTCCATCGACCTTTGCTTCCCAACTTATAGTCATAAATGTTAATATTAGTGGAATTGAAGAAGGCATTTTTAACTCTATTTGAGATGGAATTTTATCGATAAGAGATGCGGCACTTTTTCCATCTAATAAAACGTCTGGATCTGGTGGTGGAAGCACATAAAATGTTTCACGAGCGACTTCTTCTCCTTTTTCATTTTTTACCTTAATATTTAATTCACCCACTTTTATACCTCTTATTATCCATTCATTTTTATTAACACGAGAGGGTTTTATAGTATCACAATTATCACATTTCAAGATGAGATTTTTTACGCTCTTTTTATTAAAACTCACTTTTATAATGTTATCATATCCTGCGTATATAAAATAAGTGTTTGGTAGTTTTACAAATATGTTCTCATTTTGAAAGGGCGCTATAATTGGAAAAATTAAATTTTCCTTTTTGTCCTGATTATCTGGGTTATTTGAGACTTCATACATATAGTTTTCCCAATCATTTCTTACTTTAATTTTATTATTTTTAAACGAAAAGTAAATATATTTTGGGTTTATCTCTTTCGTTAAACGTTTTATCTGAGAAAGTTTTAACCCTGAAGGACAAGGCGTCTCCCAAGATATTGTTGCTTGATAATATCCATTCCAGTCGGTATTTAGCGTATCTACCTTGTCTTTAAAGTACATTAAAAGTTGTTCATTTCTTAGTGTATCTCCTCTTTTGGTCATCGCTACACCTGATATAATATAAGATCCTGCCATGCCTTTTGCAAGACTGTCCGTTGGGTTTAAAGTCAATAAAAGGATAGTTATAATTAAAATAAAATAATATGTTGGTTTTCCCATTGTTGTTGCAGGTTTAAATGTCTTGTAGATTTATTATATGATCCCCAATTACGTTATTCATCTATTTGACTCTCTTTCAAATATACAAATTATTTATAAATTGATAAAAGAACCCAACCATCTGTAAGTTAATTTAAATCAGTCTTTTACGGTCAAAATTGTTATTGTTTTGAGATTGAATTAAAAAATAAATCCAATTCACTTTCCATTCTCTCACTCATTATAATTCTTATCTTTCCAATACCACCAATTCAATTTTTCATTTTCGTGATTTTCTTCGGTAGCAAAATAGACCGCGCAACGAAATGTATAAAGCATACAAATATCATGTGTTTCACCACTCAATGTATTTAATTGGTCATAAAGAACACTCGGGTTTTTTCCTTTCAATTCAGAAATACTTCGAATTCCAATGTTCCACAAATCTAAAGAACATGCTTTTCCTATGCCTGGAATCGTTTGAAATTCTTTTAAGATTTGTTCTTTCGTTGGTGTTATTTTATTCATCTTTTCTCTAATAACTTCTTATGCTCGAGTGGATCGCATCGCTTTTACTTTTTTGATATTCTTGTCAGCTATGAATCGTGCATATTCTTCTGTTTCAGCTCCATAAAGTGCAATTTGTCCTTTTTCGTTGCAATGAATTCCAAAGCCATATCGTTTTGTCAATGGAGAAGTACGAAAACACGGTTGTCCTTTGGAGAAAAATTGACACCGTTCTGCTTCATATTCACTTTTTGTCAAGTCGTTTTTATCCGCGAAAACTTGAAACAAAATATCGTCGGAAGTAAACTTGTAAGGATTTTTCTCCAACAGTTCAAATTGTCGATTCGCTACTGATTTTTTTTCTCCTTTTACAGGTGGAATCTCTCCTTTATTTACAGGACAATCTTCTGCGATTTCGATAAATGTATTCGTATAATTAGTAGTGTGTGTTTTCATGTGATTTGTTTTTATTCGTCTTTCAACTCTTGTTGTAGCTTTTTAGTTAGTCCAGAAACCACTAAATTATACGAATCGACAATCCATTTTTCTATTAGTTTCCTTGGCAAATCACCGTTGACTTTCACACTATTCCAATGTTTTTTGTTCATGTGATAACCTGGAATGACATCGCTATATTGTTCTCTCAGCATAATAGCTTCTTCAGGATCACATTTTAAATTAATTGCTTCAAATGAACTTATATTGGCGAGACAAAATAGTTTTCCTTTTACATAAAACACCAGCGTATCATCCCCAAAAGGCAATTTCTGTTCTGTTCCTTTTAGTGATAAACAAAATTGTTGTAGTTCTTCTATGTGCATAGGATTTTAGATTGTGCGGTAAAAAACGTCAATATATTAAAAATGTAGTTAAAGTGTTTTGTAAATCTTACAATAATTCAAAAATTTCGTTGGGCTTCTACTAGAATAGAGGAAAGTAAAATGTGCATTTTTATTGTGTTTTTCTACTTATTTATACCTTTGGAACATGGAAAAAGCATTAGGAGTTTTTGAACGATATCTGTGGCTGTGGGTCTTTCTTTGTATGCTCGTTGGCATTGGATTTTCCCTCTATATTCCGGGTGTTAGCATTTGGTTGGATGAATGGAAATGGGGAAATGTCTCTGTTCCAATTGGCATCTGTTTATTTCTGATGATGTATCCTGCTTTACTCAATTTTCAAATGAGTGAAGTGAAAAAACTAGCGAAATCGCCCAAACCTATTTTACTTTCGTTGCTTTCCAATTGGGTCGTTGCTCCTTTAGTAACAGCTGGTTTGGCTTATTACTTTTTAGAAGGAAAAGATCAATTAATTGTGGCGTTGATTTTATTAGGATCCAGTCCATGTACGGCCATGGTGATTGTTTGGGGAAGTATGGCGAATGGAAATCAAGAACAAAATGTCATCACAACCAGTATCAACACGATAACGATTATGTTTTTATATGCGCCTGTTGTTGTGTTATTAACAGGTATTCAGGGAATTATGATTGACCGATATGAACTTTTTCTTTCGGTTCTTATTTTTATTGGTTTTCCTATGCTCGCAGGGTTTATTTCCAAAACACTTTTGGTTCGACGTAAGGGAAAAGAATGGTTCGAGAATGTTTACAAAGTGGCTGTCGGAAAGATTGCTATCGTCGCTTTGCTAATCACCTTAATCGTATTATTCGCTTTGAATGGTGAAGTACTGATTCACAATCCACAAGAAATGCTCTTAGTTTCAGTGCCGTTATTAATTGGTTTCGTGGTGATAGTTGGCTTTAATGTTCTGATGACACGACTGTTTAAATTAAAATACAAAGAAGCGGTGATAACGGTCTTAATTGGTTCTTCGAGTCATTTTGAAATAGCAATTGCCACAGCGATTGGATTGTTTGGATTAGGTTCTCAAGCTGCTTTAGGAACGACGATGGGATTATTTTGGGAAGTTCCTGTGATGCTTGGACTTGTTTATCTTGCGCGTTATCTTCAAAGAAAAAATTTCTGGAAGGAGTGACTATTTCCGTTTCAGAAATTTAAGATACAGCTGCTCTACTTTATCTCTCGCCCAAGGTGTTTTTCGTAAAAATGTCAAACTCGACTTAATCGACGGATCGCTCTTAAAGCAATTGATGTTGATGCGCATAGCTAACTCTTCCCATCCATAATACTCCACTAATTCTTCGAGTATTGTTGCTAGTTTAACGCCGTGCATTGGGTCGTTGGATGGGTTTTTTGGAGGTGTGTTTTCTTTATTCATAATGGGTTCTTTACGTTTATATAAATGTTTTAAAATCAGTATTTATACTTTGAATTATCTTTTGAGGGATTTTTAATTCATTCGCCTTTTTCATCCAAAATTGAATGCTTTCTTGTATCTCTAAAATACTATTTTTAGCATTCTTGATGGTATATGTTTCAGCGATATTTAAAACATCCTTCAAATTGATATCCACTCGCTTATTGTTGACCGATAACGCTCTACTCGTTCTTTTATAGTTCATTAATGGATTTAGAGAATAGGTTAAATCATACGCTGGAGCTAAATTCCATGAATCATTTAGTTCGTTATAGATAAAAGAGTGATTTTTTAAATGGTCATCTGTATTGCAAAAGATGATGTTAAAAATCATTCTTTTGAAGAGTTCTTCTATTTCTGTATGCGGTACTTTAAGAAAAAGGGCTAATTCAAAGAGGTTTTCATAGCTCGATTCTTTGGGACTTTGAAAATCCCAACCCGTTAATCCTGTTGCTGTAAGTATGTGCTTTTTGACGCCATTTTGTCGATCAAAACGGAGTGTTGCAAAATGTTTTTGATCAATTAATTTCGAAGGCATCATTTGAATTCCAAGATGTGTCGCTGTTAGATAATAGCAGTACTCAATAACTTCTCGACTATACCCCAATTCATCCTCTATGGACAATTTTACTAAATAATGATTGTAATCGGCTGAATAGTTCAAATCTCCAGGAATAATTTCTTTTGTTTTGATGTTCTCTGAGATTAAAATCTTCGGTCTTGCACCTCCTGCTGAGGAACCAATTTTAAAAATGTTCAATAACGTCTCATGATTTAATGTTGTTTCATGTATGCTTTGCTTATTCTCAAGAACTTCCTTTAAAACATAAATAATTTCAGTAAGATCAATCGTCGCTGTTTGTGGAATTATTTTGCTCGGTTTATATTCTAAAGCACCCATTCCTCTGTCTGCCACATACGCTAATTGTTCAATAACTGAAATTTGATTGAAATTTTTATTATTGGCTTCTAACCATTTTTTAAAAATAATGTTTCCAAATAGATCTGGTAATGAATCCGCTATCATTGGGGGTAATCCTCTAAAAGTCTCATTATTAAATTGACTAAATAACTGCGGTTGATTTATTCTTTTTATGATTCCCGTTAGAGGAAAAAGATTTAAATAAAGATTCGATTTCAAAAACTCGGGATTATACTGAAAAGAGGATTGATTTTGGTTTTCATCAAAACCTAGTTTCCCAATTTCAGTATTGAAACAAAAAATAGTAATGATATCATTCTTCGTCATAAGATTAGTATAATGATTCTAAATTTTCAATCGCTTTTCTCTTTTCTTTTAAGCGTTTATCTAATGCATCCAATGAATCAAAATGTTGGAGGGCTTTCAACAATGTATCAATGGTGAAATTTTTCCCTGACTCTAAATTTTGAATGGTTATTCGAGATAAATTTAATTTTTCAGCGAGTTCTTGTTGTGTGATGTTATCTCTTTTTCTGAAAGATTTAATCAACTGACCAATTTCTAATTTAATGTCCTTTATTTTGATGTTATCCGTAAACATATTTTGCATAATATAATATTCAAATATAGCAAAAATAACTAAAATGCATATTATATTATTAAATTAAGTATGATTATCTACTTCCTATAATTCAATTAGTCGCTTTTAAAATCCATTCGCTCATCACTCATCATAAGGAATCGTATGTCCTAAAAGATAGAGCATTTGCACTGCATATCGTCTACCCAATTTTCGATAACCTTCGGAATCAAAATGTGCTTCATCTTGTCCGGTGCATCCTTCTGAGGAAATAACGTGAGCCGTTGGAATAGTAGCTGGAAGTTGATTGATGATGGGATTCATTCTAAAACAACAACTACCTTCCGTTGACAATAATTCTCCCGCTAAAAGTGGAACCGAATCTGCACTTAGCGAAAGATCGGTTAGCATATCTTCATAGATTTTCTTTACATACAAAGGCCATTCCTTTTGACCCGTATTTGTTTCTCCTTGATGCAACAAAATTCCTTTTATAACACCATCTTCTTGCGCTGTTTTAGCAAGATCCATTAGATATAAATAAGGATTTCCACCATAAAAAGCTACTTTTTCAGTGAACCAACTTTGTGTATATGTTGAATCGTATTCCTGGTATTTATCCTTATCAAAAAGACGAATGTCACAACCGCCAACGGATACATTTATGATTCCTACGGTAATGCTGTCGGGAAGATTAGCTACCATCGTTTTTCCAAAATAATCAGCAGGAGAAAGTTTAGAATAACATTGACAAGTCGGTGGAATCGCTGGATACCATGTGCCTCTTGTTTTATTTAAGTTAGGGCAATCCATCACTTGTAAAACCTGAAATCGATTATCAACAATGGTATCTTGTGGTTCAATTATGCCTTGACCCTCCATGTTGGACTGACCAAAACAAATGTAGATGTGGAAATTAGATTTTTTTTGGGCGGAGAGAGACATACTCAAAAAGAGAATTAGGGAGAATGCTATTTGTTTTAGTGTTAATTTCAATGGTTTCGAGTATAAACTTTTATAAAGTAAATTATCAACCCTAATCTAAATAGTTTATTTAAGCGGTCGTTAATAGACCGCTTAAATTCTTAGAAAATTAGCCTTTAGCAGCTTTCTTCAAACGCTTTTCTTCTTTCTTCTCTTTAGGCGTTTTAGTAGCCTCTTTTTTAACACTTTTCTTTGCGTCTTGACTTTTTGCCATGATATCGTATTTTAATGGTTATTAAAATTCATTTTAGTTAGTTTATCTTTCTATATCTAACCGTAATATATTTTAAAGATAGGGATTATTAATTCAATCTCAACAACATCTAATCTTTTCCACTCTTCTCTGATGTCTTCCGCCTTCAAATTCCGTGTTAAAAAATACTTCTACCATTTCAATTGCTTCTTGTTCGGTGATAAAACGAGCAGGAAGAGCCAATATATTGGCATCGTTGTGTTCTCTTGCTAATTTCACAATTTCGGTGTTCCAACATAAGGCACTACGAATCGCTTGATGTTTGTTTACGGTCATGTTAATACCATTTCCACTACCGCATAAAACAATTCCTTTTACTCCTGGATGTTCTTCTACATACGTTGCAACAGGATGACCAAAGTCTGCGTAGTCAATACTTTCTTCGGAATAACAACCATTGTCAACAACTTTGTATCCTTTTGATTCTAAGTGTTTTATAATAGCTTGTTTGTGTTTAAATCCTGCGTGATCGCAACCGATTGGAATAATTTTAGACGTGCTCATAGAATTGTTTTTCTTCAAAATTAATTCTTTTTAGAGTTACTTTCAGTTATTAACAAATGACTTTTTAACATTTTGTAATTCATTCAAAATGAACCCTTCTAAAAAGTAAGTTTAAACAGGGTAATTGTTAATAGATGTTGATAAGGTCTAACAATTATTTTGCGCTATGTCAAAGCAAAAACTATATATATAATTTTCCCAATCAAAGTCAAGGATAGTTATCATTACTTGTTGGTATTTATTAACGAGATATACACATCAAAAAATAACTTTTTTAGAATTTATCTTTCAACAAAATAGTAATTAACATCATTGTTTATAACCTTATAATTGATTGATTTTAAACGCTAAATTTTGTTTTAAAATGTTGACAAGAAAAGAATAAATATGATATCTAACATTTCCTACTTTATTTTAATAATCTATTCAACGTATTAACAACCTTAATAGAATTAATAAATCTTTTTAAACTAAATAATTATTTATAATATATTATATACAGTTGTTCAGAACTCCATTTTTGAAATGAAAAATATTGAAGTAGATTTGTACCACTAATTCGATTTAACATGTTTACCTCTTTTCAAAATATACAAACTTATTCCCGTCATCACTACGGTGATGATCGTTCTGAAGGTCATTGCAGAGACAGTTTTCAACTCGTAAATTCCGCCGTTGTCGATATGCATTTTAAGCATGAGAAAGGTAATGGTGAGAATGATAATGGACAACAATAAGAGAGCTGTACTGATTTTTAGTTTGTTTTTTATCGTCGAAAAAGCGGCCAGTATATAGAGAATTCCACAAACAAAATTAGCTATCACGACAAACAAAACATAGTTTCCTTCTTTAGCTCTAATTCCAAATAAATCAAATATTACGGCAGAAGAAACAAAAACGGTTACTACACCAAAAAAGAGTAATAGTGTTATCAATATAATTTTTAAGATTTTCATAGCTTTTAATTTATGACTTTTAGCTCTAAATTTAAACATTAATTCACAATAGATATTGGAATATTAAATCATTTTACAAACTAAAGGATCGCCAAGTATTCTTTATTAGTTTTATTTTTTGAGTATCAACGCTTTGCTCTCTCATTCTCCCTCTGATCTTCACGCTTTCTTCTCTCATTCTCCCTCTGATCTTCACGCTCTCTTCTCTCATTCTCCCTCTGATCTTCACGCTCTCTTCTCTCATTCTCCCTCTATAATTCCTCTAGTTCCTTCATCGGGTCCCAATACAACTTTTCAAAATCAATAACCTTATCATTTTTAACATGAATACCCTCTCTTTCTAATAGCACTTCCATCGATAATGGTTCATCGAAATGTACTTTTCCTGTTAGTAAACCAATTCTATTCACCACACGATGTGCAGGAATATCGGGCGTTCTATGTGAACCATTCATGGCCCAACCAACCATTCTCGAACTCTGAGGACTTCCTAAATAACGTGCAATTGCTCCATAACTTGTTACTCTTCCTGGTGGAATTAAACGGACTACTTGATAGACCATTTGAAAGAAATCTTTATTTTTTTCGGAGAGTTTCATATTGTAACTTTTTAACGCATTTAGAATTATAGATGCAAAACAAAGTTATGAAACTAGGTGTAATCTTCGTTCTTATTTTTGGATTATCTTCTTTTGGTTTTAGCCAAGTGGATATCGAAAAATCGTCTCATAATTTGAATGATATTCAGGTATTATCCAATGAGACAACTGATATTTTATTTTTAAAGTATGGAGAAATTTTGGATACCTATAGAATTATAGACATGAATGGAAAAGTAGTGCAACAAGGATATGGAAATACCCAAATTATTACTATTTTAGAATTGGAAAGTGGTTTTTACTTATTAGAATTAACGAAAGATAAAATAACCCGATCCATTCAAATTCGCAAACGTTAATTGAATTTCACGGGTTGTATTTTTTTTAATCTTCTAATTGGCCAAATTTTCCATCTTGGAATTCTTGAAATGCTTCTACTAATTCTTCACGTGTATTCATAACAAAAGGACCATGAGCGGCAATAGGTTCTCCTATTGGTTCACCACTTAAGATAAGTACAATTGCATCATCTGAAGCCGTTATTTCGAAGTCTTCTCCTTCATTTTCGAAGAGAAATAAATAATCTGTTTCTACTTTATGTTCACCGTTGACATTTATATTTCCTTCGATGACTAATCCAAATGTGTTATAATTACTTGGAAAATGAAAAGAAGCTTTTCCTCCTGTTTTTAGTTTTGCATTCATCATGTGAATAGGTGTAAATGTAAAAGCAGGACCTTTTTCTTCTCCGTAATTTCCAGCGATAATTTCTATGTGACCATTTTCACCTAAATCCACATTAGTCATTTCGGAATTTTTTATAGCTTGGTATTTTGGTGCACTTTTTTTGTCTTTAGCAGGTAGATTTACCCATAATTGAACCATTTGAAAAATTCCTCCTTTTTTTGACCACTCTGTTTCGTGAAATTCTTTATGAAGAACACCACTTGCTGCTGTCATCCATTGAACATCACCTTGATCAATTACGCCACCTCCTCCAGCACTATCATGATGTTCTACTTTTCCTTGATATGCAATGGTGACTGTTTCAAATCCTTTGTGTGGATGAACACCAACTCCTTTTGGTTTTGATGCTGGCGGAAACTCAAATTTTGAATTATAATCCAACATAATAAATGGATCCATTCGTTGCATACTCATGCGTTCAAAACGTGGAATAAAGTTGTGTACACGAAAACCATCACCTACAAAATGGGCTGGTTGTGGTTGAAAAATTGCTTCTAAATGTTTAGTTGCCATGATTTAATCTCCTATATTTATACAAATATACTAATTATTTACCTAGGTATATAATCAATTAAAAGTTTGATTTTTTAAATAAAATTTTTTCTATCCTAAGGTTTTCTTTAATTGATCTTTGTCTAAGTGCTTTTCCCAGTTAGAAACCACTACACAAGCAACTCCATTTCCAATCACATTGGTTAAAGCACGACATTCAGACATAAATTTATCGACACCTAATATAAGAGCCATTCCTTCTACTGGAACTTCAGGAACGACGGTTAAAGTAGCCGCTAATGTTATAAACCCTGCTCCCGAAACAGCTGCTGCTCCTTTTGAAGAAAGCATAGCGACTAATAATAACACCATTAAATGACTAAATTCCAAATGAATATTACACGCTTGTGCAATGAATAAGGCAGCTAACGTCATATAAATATTGGTTCCATCGAGGTTAAAAGAATAACCTGTAGGAACGACCAAACCAACGACGCCTTTATCACAACCAGCTTTTGTTAATTTGTCCATTAATCCTGGAAGTGCGGGTTCGGAAGAACTTGTTCCGAGTACTAAAAAGACTTCTTCTCGTATGTATCGAACGAATTTAAATATACTGAAACCATTAAATTTCGCTACTAATCCAAGGATAACTGCTACAAATAAGAATGAAGTAGCATAAAAAGTTAATACTAATTTTGTTAAGAATTTTAAAGAATCGATTCCGTAATGTCCTATGGTAAAAGCAATTGCTCCAAAAGCTCCAATTGGTGCTAACTTCATTAAGAGCTCAACAATTTTAAATACGGGAACGGTTAATAACACAAAGAAATCGGTAATTGGTTGACTTTTTTCTGCTGTTAATGCTAGAGCCACTCCAAATAAAATAGCTACTAATAATACCTGTAATATCATGTCACCAGTTATCGGACTGAACAACGAACTCGGAATGATATTAAACATGAAATTGGTAAATGAATTATCTTCGGCAGCTGTAACAAAACGACTAATTTGTGAACCATCTAAGGTTTTTGGATCAATATTTAGTCCAGCGCCAGGTTGAACGATATAACTAACTATGATTCCTAATATTAACGCTAAAGTGGAAAAGAAGAAGAAATAGAGAAATGCTTTTCCAGCGACTCTTCCCACTTTTTTCAAATCATTCATACCCGCAATTCCAGACGAAACGGTTAGAAAAATCACTGGCGCAATAATCATCTTCACCAACTTGATAAATCCATCACCCAATGGTTGTAATGCCTTTCCTGTATCTGGATAAAAATACCCAATTAAAACTCCTGCTATAATCGCAAAAATCACTTGAATATATAGAATTTGATAGAATTTCTTCTTCTTTTGAGGTTTTGCGTCAGGTATAATTAGCATACATTTTTTTTAGATAACCTTACGAATGTAATGATTCTCAGTAATATTAAAATAAAAATCAAAAAAAATCATTTTTACATATCTTTGTCAAATGGAAGAAGAACGTTTAGATAAAATTATTATGCAACGAGGATTAGTTTCTACACGTATGCGTTGTGAAGAAATTATTCAGAAATCAGGTGTTTTGGTCAATGGTAAATTGATTAATAAACCGGGTAAAAAATTTCCGTTGGATGTCATAATCGAACTTCTTTCTGAAGAAATTCCTTGGGTTTCTCGTGGAGCAATTAAATTAGACAAAGCACGTTCAAATTGGAACATTGATTTTAAAGGAAAAACAGTGTTGGACATTGGCGCTTCAACAGGTGGATTTACGGAAGTTGCTTTGTCTAATGGTGCTACAAAAGTGTATTGTGTCGATGTAGGAACAGATCAACTTCACGAACGCATTAAATCGAATCCTGCGATTGTTAATTTGGAAAAAACCCATGTTCGTGAATTAACGAATAAACTCGTGCCTGAATTAGTGGATATTATTGTGGTGGATGTGTCGTTTATTTCATTGACTAAAATAATTCCGTTCATTCATGCGTTTGTAAAAACTGGAGGAACAATTGTGACACTTATAAAACCACAATTTGAAGTAGGAAAAGAGAATGTAGGTAAAGGTGGAATTGTCAAGAACAAATTACTTTATCCAACGGTCATTGAAAATATTACTGAATTAGGAAAAGAAAATAATTTCCAACGAAAGGATTTAATTGAATCGCCTATTTTAGGTGGAGAAGGAAATAAAGAATTTTTAATGCTTTTTGAGAAGGTTTGAAATCACACTTATTAAATTTGAATTAAGGTAAAAAATTGACCACAATTCTCTATCAAGAAAAAATATCTTACCTTAGTAAGTTAAACTTATAGCACTGTATGAATGCTTACGAACATTTATTAAATCAAATCGATTTTTTCATCCGAAAATATTACAAAAATAGGATGATAAAAGGGCTTATTCTATTTGCCACTTTTTCGTTGATTTTATTTTTAAGCATTATCACGCTAGAATATTTTGGACGCTTTTCATCGGCCATTCGATTAACATTATTGCTTTTCTTTTCACTTGGAAGTATCGCTTTATTAACGGCGTATGTTCTTTTTCCTTTGGCGAAATTATTTTCTTTTGGAAAGCGGATCTCACGTGAACAAGCATCACTAATTATTGGTAATTTCTTTCCTGCTATTTCTGACAAGCTTTTCAATACACTTGAATTAGGAAATGAAACGGATGAAGATCATCCCAATTTTGAATTAATTCGTGCGAGTGTTAGTCAACGTTCGAAGCAATTATCGGTTTTTAATTTTCCTTCAGTTATCGACTTGAAAGCGAATGTGAAATATGCGAAATATTTTGCCGTTCCTTTTGCGTTGTTTATTTTGCTTTTAATTTTTGACCCTTCTTTTATCAAGGATTCAACGACTCGTGTTATTTCTTACGACCAGCAGTTTGAAAAACCGAAAGATTTTGAATTCATTCTTTTAAACAAAGACCTTGTTATTGGCGAAGGTGATGACTTTGAAATGGAAGTAGAAGTAAAAGGTAGAATATTACCTGAGAACGTTTTTATTAATTCTCCTTTGGGAAGATATCAATTGCAAAAGGTTTCTAAAAATAAGTTTACGTATACATTTACGAAGATTACGCAATCGTTTCGTTTTCAACTTTCAGCGAATAATGAAACGTCGCTACTTTACGATGTGGAAGTTATTCCGAATGCCGTAATTGGAAAATTCAATGCTCGTATTACCTATCCTACTTATTTAGGTAAAGAACCAAAACAAGTGGAGAATGCGGCAGATTTAATCATTCCTGAAGGTTCTGTTGTGGAATGGGATGTATTTTCTAGAAATACAAAACAGCTTCGTTTTAAATTTAACGATACTACTTTTACTTCTGATCAAACAGGTTTTAAATTTAGAAAGCGCTTTTTCAATCCGACACCTTTATCTATCTTTTTAAATAATTCTAAAACGAATAAACTCGATTCATTGAACTATTTCGTGAATGTCATTAAAGATTCGTATCCTGCAATTTCGGTGGATGAGAAAGTGGATTCAATTGCTTCTTCTATTCGTTTCTTCAGTGGAACTATTTCTGATGATTATGGATTGACGAATCTTATGTTCAATTATGAAATTAGATCTAAGAACGGAGAACTTAAGAAACGATCTAAACCTGTTGTAAAACCTTCTGGAACTGCTTTTTCATTCAATTTTGCTTTCGACTTTCGAAATGATACTTTAGCACCAGATGATAAAGTGGAATATTACTTCGTTGTTCATGATAATGACGGTGTTAACGGTTCAAAATCATCTATAAGTCAAACGTTTATCTATAAGTTACCGTCTATTGATGAGTTGGTAAATCAACGTAATGAATCGATTGATGGAGCGAAAAAGGATATTCAAAATATCATGAAAGATGTCGATCAATTTAACAAGAACGTCGAAGAGTTGAAGAAGAATACGTTGAATTCAAAAAGCAATTCTTGGGAGAGCTTGAACAAAGTACAACAACTTCAACAGCAACAATTACAGCTTCAACAGCAAATTGAAAAACTTCAGAATATATTAAACGAAAGTTTTGAAGAAAAGAATTCAATGATGGAGATGAGTCCAGAATTGCAAGAGAAATATGATTTATTGCAACAGCTTTTAGAGCAAGTAATGGACAAAGAAATGATGGACTTGTTGAAGCAGATGGAAGACATGTTGAAGAAAAACGACAAGAATCAGTTTGAAAATCAAATGGAGAAGTTCGATCAAAAGTCTCAAGATTTGAATAAACAACTCGATCGTTCATTAGAGTTATTGAAGAAAACGCAGGTCAATGAGTTAATGGATGACGTTGAAAAGAAACTAGATGATTTGGCCAAACAACAAGATGAGCTTCGTGAGAAAATGGATCAAGATAAATTATCGAAGGAAGACGGCCTGAAGAAACAAAAAGAGATTGAGGAAAAATTTGACCAGTTGAAAGAGGACATGGATAAATTAAACGAACTCAATGATGATTTAAAACGGCCGTATGAATTAGATAAGTTTGATGAAATAAAAGATCAGATTTCTGATGAATTGAAACAAGCGTCCGATAATATTCAAAAAGGGAAAGATAAGAAAGCTTCCTCTAATCAAAAGAGTGCTG
This sequence comes from Taishania pollutisoli, assembly GCA_040394775.1. Classification (GTDB taxonomy): domain Bacteria; phylum Bacteroidota; class Bacteroidia; order Flavobacteriales_D; family Crocinitomicaceae; genus 40-80. The sequence continues at coordinate 74,332 of JBEBRN010000001.1, read as the reverse complement.
CTGATAAAATGAAAGAAATGTCATCTAGTATGGATGATATGCAAGACTCATCGAATGCAAAACAAGATGAAGAAGACATGCAACTCATTCGTATTATTTTGAAGAATTTAATTACTTCTAGTATTGAACAAGAGCAAATTATGAATGATGCTTCTCGTGTAAATTCAAACGACCCTTATTTTAATTTTCTTTCTCGTTCTCAACGTAAGTTAATGGATAAGTCACGACCGATTATTGATTCATTAATTGAGTTATCAAAACGTCAACCGCAAACTGCTGCATTTATCGATAAAGAAATTGCAGCTTTAACAAATGCTCAGACGCAAGGTTTAAAAGGTTTTAGTGATAGAAACAAGAATGCTATTTCTGTTCAAACACAATTTGCTATGACTTCATATAATAATTTAGCATTAATGTTAAATGAAAGTTTACAGCAACTTCAATCTCAAATGCAAGCTGAAGGTCAAGGTGATGGCTCATGTGATAAACCAGGCTCTGGTAAAAAAGGCAAGTCTGGAAAAGAAGGTGAAGATGGTGAAGGTTCTGGTGATTTAAAACAACAGCTCAAAGACCAACTTGAGAGGATGAAAAAAGGAATGAATCCTGGTGGGCAACAACCCGGAGATCAACCAGGTCAAAATGGAATGCCCGGTGAGAATGGTATGCCATCTTCTGAATTAGTTAAAATGATAACACAGCAACGTATGTTACGTCAACAATTAGAACAGATGCGCCAAGACCTTAATAAAGATGGTAAAGGCACAGGAAACGCGCTTAATCCACTAATTAACGACCTTATACAACAAGAGCAAGATCTCTTAAATAGAAATATTGGTAAGAAGCAAATCGAACGCCAACAAGATATTTTAACACGATTACTTGAATCAGAAAAAGCCCTTCGTGAGCGTGGTTTTGAAGAAAAGCGTGAAAGTAAATCTGGGAAAAACTTCATTTTAAGTAACCAAAACCGAATAGATGAGTATAACAAACAAAAATTACTTCAGTTGGAATTGTTTCGTTCTATTGATCCAATGTACTCCAAGTACTATTTAGACAAGGCGACGGAATATTTCAATAAACAATTATGATGAATATGGTTATTGAAAAACTTAATGTATTTTCTAGTTTGAATCAGATTTCGAATGTTGAAACACTTATTGAAAAGGTTTGTTCTGAATTATCTATTAATGACGACATCTATGGTAACATATTAATTTCCTTAACGGAGGCTTTTAATAATGCTGTTATACATGGTAATCAAAACTGCTCTGATTTACCTGTTAATATAGATGTGGAAAGGATGGATAATATGCTATTCTTTACGGTCTCTGATCAAGGTGTCGGTTTTGATTATTTAAATCTACCCGACCCTACTGCTCCAGAGAATCTCGAAAAGGAATGCGGAAGAGGAATTTTCTTAATTCAAAACTTAGCTGATTCTGTTGATTTCAACAAAGATGGAAACGTTTTAAAAATGGGCTTCTTTATCTAATGGTTGATTTCAATTTTGAAAATGTTGATGATTTAGATTTAGACTTTGATATTATTTCTAAATGGATTGAACAAGTTGTTTCACGTGAAACATTTGAATTGGGTGAACTCAGTTACATTTTTTGTGATGATGCCACTATCCTAGAAATCAATCAAAATTTCCTCAATCACGATTATTATACAGACGTCATCACTTTTGATTACACCGAAGGAAAGATTGTTTCTGGTGATATTTATATTTCATTGGATACAGTTACCTCGAATGCAGAGCTTTTCAAGACGCCTTTTTTACAAGAATTGCACCGTGTTATTATTCATGGTGTTTTTCATCTTTGTGGATACAAGGATAAGTCTGAAAAAGACGAAAAGATAATGCGTCAAAAAGAAGATGAAGCTTTACAGTTATTTAACTTGATTTAGTTTTATCATTTCGTAATTTTGCATTCTCTTATTTTATTTGTTTCACGTGAAACATTTTTCTCATGTTAGATAGTTACGATGTTATTGTTGTTGGTGGTGGTCACGCTGGATGTGAAGCTGCAAATATTGCTGGTAAACAAGGTGCAAAAACACTTTTGATTACCATGAATATGGGTGTTATTGCTCAAATGAGCTGTAATCCTGCTATGGGAGGTGTGGCTAAAGGTCAAATTGTTCGTGAAATTGATGCGCTTGGTGGTGGGTCTGGTGTTGTTTCAGATTTGTCTGCGATTCAGTTTCGAATGTTGAACCTTTCAAAAGGTCCCGCGATGTGGTCTCCTCGAACGCAGAACGACCGAATGCTTTTTGCTCAAGAATGGCGTTTGCTTTTAGAACGAAATCTAAATGTGGATTTCTGGCAAGATATGGTTGTTGAGTTGATTGTTGAAGGTGAAAAAGTTGTTGGCGTGAAGACTCAAATGGGAATGTCCATTTATGCTAAATCTGTTATCTTAACGAATGGTACTTTCCTAAATGGCTTAATTCATATTGGTGAAAAGCAATTTGGCGGCGGTCGTATTGGTGAAAAGAAAGCAACTGGTTTGACGGAGTCTTTGGAGAATTTAGGTTTTGAAGCCGGACGAATGAAAACTGGAACGCCTGCTCGTATCGATGGACGTTCGTTGGATTATTCTAAAATGGAAGTGCAAGACGGGGATCCTTTTCCAGGTAAGTTCTCCTATTCGGACACACCTTATTTAAAGACCCAAGTTCCGTGTCATATTACATATACAAATGCTACCACGCACGATATATTAAGAAGTGGTTTTGATCGTTCTCCTATGTTTAATGGAGCCATTCAATCTCGTGGTCCAAGATATTGTCCTTCTATCGAAGATAAGGTGAATCGTTTTGCTGAAAGAGATCGTCATTTAATCTTTGTAGAACCAGAAGGATGGAATACGATTGAAATTTATGTGAATGGATTTAGTTCTTCTTTACCTGAGGAAATTCAGTACGAAGCGATGAAAACGATTCCTGGTTTTGAGAAGGTAAAAATGTTCCGTCCTGGTTATGCGATTGAATATGATTACTTCCCTCCTACCCAATTGAAACATACGCTTGAAACTAAATTAGTTGAGAATTTATATTTCGCAGGACAGATTAATGGTACAACAGGTTATGAAGAAGCCGCTTGTCAAGGTTTGATGGCTGGAATAAATGCTGTGCGTAAAATACGAGAAGAAGAAGCTTTTACTTTATTACGCTCCGAAGCTTACATTGGTGTTTTGATTGATGACCTTATTACGAAAGGTACCAAAGAACCTTATCGAATGTTTACTTCTCGTGCTGAATATCGTATTCTATTAAGACAAGATAATGCTGATTTACGTTTAACGCCTAAAGCGCATACGATTGGTTTGGTCTCTGATGAGGAATTAAAACGCGTTGAATTAAAAGAATCATCGGTTAAAGAATTTAAGGATATTCTAAGATCAACTGGAGTTAAACCAGAGAATGCTAATCCTATTTTAGTGGAGAAAAATTCTTCTCCGATGTCTCAACAAATTAAAGCTTCGACCATTTTACTTCGACCAAATCTATATTTAGATGATATTTGTGCGATGTCTGATGAAATTTCTGATTCTAGAAACCATTATTTAGCCATTCATGAAGATATACCTATGCAAGCCGAAATACAATTGAAGTACGAAGGGTATATTGAGCGGGAAGAAGAAATGGTTGCTAAAATGGTTAAATATGAATTCTTAACTATTCCAGACGGAATTGATTATAAAACAATGAAATCTTTAACCAGTGAGGCGTTAGAAAAATTACAACAAATTCGTCCTTCAACTGTTGGACAAGCAACACGAATTAGTGGAATTTCACCAAGTGATATTTCTGTATTATTAATTTATTTAGGAAAATAGTTTCACGTGGAACATACCATTAAAATAGCTAAATGTCCAATTTGCGAGAGTGAATCGCTGGTTGACGTGATGAAAATCAAGGATCACATGATTACACAGGAAGTATTTACGGTGCAAAAGTGTTCGGATTGCGATTTTCATTTTACAAATCCAAGACCTTCTGAAGGGGTGATTGGCAATTATTATAAGAGTGAAAATTATATTTCTCACTCTTCTTCCAAAAAAGGAATCATTAATAAACTGTATAATAACGTTCGTTCTTATACCTTAAAACAAAAGCGACGTATTCTTGAAAATTTAACGGAGAACAGAAATTTGTTAGATATTGGATCAGGAACAGGACACTTTTTGAATGAATGTAAAACGAATGGCTGGAATGCTGTTGGATTAGAACCGGATACTGATGCACGTGATTTTGCAAAAAATACATTTCAAATTGACCTTTCTCCTATTGAGCAATTATATCAATTGGAAAAATCTTCTTTTGATGTGATCACCATGTGGCATGTGTTGGAACATGTTTTTCATCTTCAAAAAGATGTAGAGCAAATATCTACACTCTTAAAAAAGGAGGGCTATTTTATTGTCGCAGTTCCTAATCGTGAATCTTGGGATGCAAAATACTACCAAGAATTTTGGGCAGCGTATGATGTGCCGAGACACCTTTATCATTTCTCCGAAAAAAATATGATTCAGTTGATGAATCAGTTTGGGTTGAAACATCAACAAACACTTCCAATGAAATTTGATAGTTTTTATGTTTCGATGTTATCTGAAAAATATAAAAATGGTTCTTTAGTGAAAGCTTTCTTCAATGGAATGAAATCAAACCGAAAAGCGAAATCTTCTGGAGGATTTAGTTCTCAAATCTATATTTTCAAAAAATAAGTCGCTTTCGCATTCAAATATTCAATTTAAGGCCTCTTTTGAGGCTTTTTTTATGTCTTAGAATGGAAATACATTGGCGTTGTTGCAATCGTTCAATTACAGCGATAAATTTTTGTTGTGTTTAAAATTGCGAAATAAAGTTGTAGATGTCTGATTTTCAAATAAATGAAGATCACGTTCTCTACTTTGTTCTCACTCTGAGTTTATTTAACCGCCATGATCGCAATGGAGGCGCGAAGGACACGGAGGATTTTTCAAAAACTTTTAAAATTATCATGCTTTATAGAAGAAATCAAACAAATGAGAAATTCGCTCTTTTCTCTCATTCAAGTTCGCTAAAAAAAAAATAAAAAGAGTGAGAGCAGAGTGAAGTCGCTTTCTTCACTCTGCTTTTGCTCTGTTCTTTCCGCTCTCGCTCTGGGTTTCTATTGTTTCATCGGTTCAAAATGCGCCGTGAAGTGTCTAAGAAAAGCAGGTTCTTTTGTGATTTTGTATCCTTTCACCTGATTTCTCTCTTTCATTATTTCGTCGAACGTTTCAATCACATATTCGATATGACTTTGTGTGTACACTCTTCTTGGGATCGCTAAACGAACTAATTCCATAGCTGCAGGAATTAATTTTCCATTGTCATCGTACTTTCCAAACATCACTGAACCTATCTCAACTGTTCTAATTCCTGCTTTTAAGTACAATTCACACGCTAATGCTTGCCCTGGGTATTGTTCTGAAGGTATGTGGCTATAAAGCTTCTTAGCATCTATGTAAACGGCATGACCTCCAATGGGCATCATGACAGGAACACCTAATTTATGTAAATGTTCTCCCAAATAAGCAGTGCTCTTGATACGGTATTCTAGGTAAGCGGGCTCGAAAACTTCTTTTAAACCAATCGCTAATGCTTCCATATCTCTTCCTGAAAGACCGCCATACGTTGCAAAACCTTCTGTGATTATCAATAAGTTAGTACATGCTTCGGCTATTTTTTCATCTCTCAATGCTAAGAAACCACCCATGTTGATTAAAGCATCTTTTTTCGCACTCATAGCTGCTCCGTCTGTTAAAGCAAACATTTCTTGCGCAATTTGCTCATAGGTATGATTCGCATATTCTTTCTCACGGTGTTTGATGAAGTAAGCGTTTTCGGCTACACGACAACAATCCAATAGGAAAATGATTTTATGTTTCTTACATATTTCACTTACTTTTTTGGTGTTTTCCATACTTACCGGTTGACCACCACCACTGTTGTTTGTGACAGTTAAGATGACCGCCCCAACGTTTTCAGCACCTTTTTCCAGAATCAATTTCTCCAATTTCTCGGTATCCATGTTTCCTTTGAATGGGTGAATTAACTCCGGATCCAATCCCTCTTCTATAACGATGTCGATGGCTTCTGCTCCAGAAAATTCGATATTTGCTCGAGTTGTATCGAAGTGTGTATTGCTAATAAACGTTTTCCCTTTTCCACCTAAATAGCCGTAAATGATTCTTTCAGCAGCTCTACCTTGGTGCGTTGGAAGGATGAATTCCATTCCTGTTAAATGTCTAACGGAATTTTCCATTCGTTCCCAAGACTTTGAACCAGCGTACGATTCATCACCTCGCATGATTCCTGCCCATTGTTCTGCGCTCATAGCAGATGTTCCGCTGTCGGTTAAGAAATCGATGATTACTTGATCTGATTTTAATAAGAAAGTGTTGTAGTGAGCCTTTGCTAAAAAACCTTTTCTTTCTTCTTCTGTCGCCATAAAAATAGGTTCAACTGACTTAATTTTGAACGGCTCTATAATTGTTTTGTGTTGCATTGTTTTTATTTTTAAATATATCAATAACGGTCTGCTATATTGCAAAACGCAAATTTTAATTAAATAATTCGATTTTAAATAGGGGTAATAGAATTTCTACAGAGAAAATGAATCTCTATTTTTGATGTTTACAAAGCAAGATACCGCTTTGATTTTTAACACAAGATGAACTAAATTTGAATGTTTCATTCGTATTTACTTTCTCTAATTCTTACGACAATAGTAGTCATTATTTAGATTAAAAGGTCGTAAATTGGGTTAATTTATTGGTAAAAGATGAAGGGAGAGGGAATTATATGAACTTGCTTTTGATCAAATATTTTTATTTGAGAGTATCTCTGTCAATCCACGAGAAACTTAATCCACTGAAGTTCTGAATGTTCTATTAATAATTGGAATTGATGTTTTTTCAGTGCACTACAACGGTTTGTAAAAAGGCAAAGATGTTTAACAAATATAGTGCTTTTTGTGCTTTTGTTTATTTGTTGTTATGCGTATTCAATTCATTAATAAACATAAATTTATCGAGGTCAATTGGATTCATTTTTGAAAAATATTTGACCTTTGATTCTTTAATTATTTCACCATCAATGGAAAATCGAATATTCCAATTTCTATCACAGGTTATCAAAATTGGAGGTTCTATTTTATTGTGAGAAGTATTTATTGACCAAGTCCACTTAGCTTTGACATCTTTTGATTGGTGAGGTTCGCAATCCCAAAGTTCAATAATGGTCTTATCTAAATAATTATCCTTTAATGTTTCACGAACTTCAACTAGGTTCATATACATTGATAATTCAGTTTGTGTATAGCCAGTTTCAGGGAAATCAGAAAAACCAAAATTTTCCCAAAATTTATAAGATTCTTTTGGCGCACAAAATAGGCTTGCTACCTTTGCTCCTTGAATTTTGCAAAAATTAAACACTTCCTTCATCATGTAATTTCCGTAACCACATTTTCTATGATCAGGATGAATTTCAATAATGTCAATATTAACTACAATATCATCATAAAATCGATAAGTAGAGAAACCAATTACATCTGAATCTTTTAACAAAATAATTAATTGATTACTTTCAAAATAATTCAAAATGATATTCCAATTAATATAGAATCCTTCATTTTCCTTTTGATACTCTTCAAATAACCAATTTTTGATTTCGATCAATTGATTTTCACTTGGAGTGGTGCAAATTCTTGTTGACATTAGTGTTTTTTCTTAGAGTTAGTCATTTCCCTTTACTTACGTAAATCCAATAAAAATACAGCTTTTATCTCTCCTGTCCAAATAACGATTAAAGCTCTATTTTGAATTTTTATATTCCCCCCCTAAAACCCTCCAATCCCTTCAAAATACCAATTCATCTCATCCTGTTTCAAAGGCTTCATTTCCAAATCAATCTCTTCCAATTCCCACCGAATTTCACTTTCTCCTTCGTCCCAGACAAGCTGATTTTCCACTATTGTAATCGGAATAAACTGCTGCTTTACTATGACAGATTTCCGATCTGCAGACATCTTGTACGAAGTGAATTTCTGTTCCTTATTCTCAGTAATGAAATAACCAGCAGGATGAAAATGAATGCGAACAATTTCTTCTGAGTCGATGATTTTAGATTTTCCGCTCGTCGCTTGAACTTGATAACTATTCCCACTTTCATTCTTCGGATTTTCCCAATACGTCATCACCAAATCGACAAAGAACGGCGTGAAAAGAATGAATATCCAAACCGTAGGAAAGATTGGAACTTCTTTTTCACTACTTTTCCCGGTGATGAGCGATTTTAATCTGGCCTTGTAAAACGACAGACAAATAGCACTCGTAATTAGTAACAATCCAGAAAGGTATTTTACGGTAATGTCAAACCCAAGGTTGATGGCGAAAATGTTTCCTAAAATTCCAAAAACTATTAACAAACCCAAAAATCGGGTTCGATTGATCAAGAGTAAAATTCCTGTCAGCACTTCAGCGATTGCCATAAATGCATTGTAAAACGAACTCGTTCCCATACTCGTCCAAAACAGGATGTCTTTGTCCAATTGTCCCGTTGGAGTATGAAGTGTGTTCGAAGCTGGCGTGTAAAACTGGCGATGAAAGATTTTGTCTAAACCATAGCGAATCAGGAAATAAGCAAGCAAAAGAACCATCAATCCCAAAAGTATTTTTTGAATATCAGGAAGATGCTTTTTAAATTTCCAAGCAATCAAAATGTTTATCATTCCAGAGAAAAGCAAGAGCATCAAAGTCGTCGAATAAAAAGCCAAGGAATCGGAAACCAAATAGCTTTTCTGAATTTCGACGCCAAACCAAGAACAAATTTCTCGGTTAATTGGCAGAACGAGTTGACTCAAACCTACACCAACATTCGGAATGAAATAGTACGTAAAAGGTAAGAAGAGGAAGGCGAGTACCGACCAACAACTTGCCCAAAACAAGATGAATTGTCGCATTAGGAGTGTTGTCTTTTTCGGTAATAATTTCCAGCTAAACTCATCAAGATAATGATTGCGAACCAAATTGGAAGAGAGTTTTTAAGCGGGGATGATTTTTCTCTCGCTAGCTTTTCTATTTCTCTGGGAAATCCGATGAATTTTGTTTTTTCAGGATACCAATTATTTAATCGAATAGCTTTCAAGTGCTGGAAGATGGCTGCATCCATTTCGTTGGTGTAAAAGGTGGTGTCACTTTCTCCATAATTCATGTAATTAACAATCATTTTTTTTGAAGATATATATTTGACAGAATCTATATTTTCGTATTCATATTGCGGATTGATAACGCCAAAATTATCGGCTCTATCCAACACATCAACCATTTCTCCCGCTTGACTTTTCACGGCAATCACATTGGTTTGTCCTTGCGCGGTAAAAACCAACAACGAGGAATAAACTAATATACCCATTACTAATTTCGATTTTTTCATATATTTATCTTTTGAAGCAAGATTAACATTTCAGACTTAAAACCACACTGTAAAACGACTTTCTAATTACTGTAAAAGTATTTTGAGCTCTTTACAGTGATTTTACAGCGGAAAGAAGTAGAATAAATCGCAACTTTGAAGCGGATTAAAATGGATCGATTGTCGGCATTTTACGAATTAAAAAAGTTAGTGCTTTTGCGCTATCAAGAAACCTATCCGTATGTTTCCTTGGATTGGAAAATGTTTAGCAGTAAAGATATTTTGCAATTAATAGACGACATAGAAGAAACGACGAAGCAACGGATAAGCGAAAAGTGGATTTATACGCATTTGAAACCCGATTTAAACGAGAAATTGCCTCGAAAAGACCTATTGGATATTCTAGCTGTTTATTGTCGATTCGATTCTTGGGATGCTTTTGTGCATGTTACTACTGAATCGCTTTTAGTAGAAAAAACGAGTGGAAAAAAACAGTGGAGGAAAAGATGGGTTCTTCCTTTGGCAGGATTACTCGTTTTTGGCTTTTATTTCACCTTGAGGTTTAACCAAACAGATGTTCGGCAGGAAAAGATAGAAAAACCTGTTCAAATGAAAGATTTTTATACGGGAGAAGAAATTAAAGACTCCACAATTCAGTTGTTTGTCAAAGAGAAAGGAGGTTTAGAACCATTGAATTCCAAGAAAAAATTGACTTTAAAACCTGAGACAGAAATAGTCATTGAAAGTCCGTTTTATTCGGAAGCAAAAGTGGAGAAGAATGAAAAAGCGACTTCTATTGTTCTGAAGTCAGACGATTATGCCATGATGTTGAAAGCATTTATTGAGGCAGATATTAAAGATTGGGAAACGCGAAAAGTACAATTGAATAACATCCTCTCCGATGATTTGGAAGTGTTGATTCACTTGCAGAATAATTTGGGAATTGAATTTCTGAATAAAGAGGAATTTTCTAAAAAATTGATTATTCCGACTAAAACTATCAAACGTTGGCAAATACTATCGTTGGAACAAGATTCACTACATAAAATCACGAAGATTCGAATAAAACAAAATTGATATGAAAAGTTTCATCCTATTATTATTCTTTACTTTTTTCATTCCGTTTGCATGGTCGCAATCGATTGGACATGTCGAGGAAGTAACGATTCAAAATTCGTTTGATAAAGTGACCATACAAATATATGCCGGTCAAGCAGAATTGAAAGTAGAAGAATTGTTTGAATACTTGAAAGCAGCTCTAAATACAGATAATACAGCAGACCTGAATGAACAATTGAAAAGTAACATGACGCAGCTTTTCATCCAAGAAGACGAGATTCAACTAACTGGAATTGAAAGTAAAACGAATTACACTACAGCTACCAATTGGATAGATGATTGGAAAAAGACGAATGTGAAAATTGTGTCTATGGAACGAATTGATTCAGAATTAAAAAGTTCGTATTGGATATATAAGTATCGATTGGTTTATCAAATAAACGGCAAACAAAAAGAAAAGAAAATGACCGTTCAAGTCTATTTTAAACCACAGTCAAAAGCTTTTGGGAAAACGAGAAGAACCGTTTGGGATTTGAAGATAGGAAGTGTTATTTTCCAATAGCATCAATAGCTTGTCCTTGTATTTTAAAATTTACAGCAGTAATTGCAATCGCAAGGTTCTTGATGTCAGAATTTATTATTTTTTCAATCGCCGCTCGTTGAGCATTGAAACCTATAGCAGATTTTGCAAGTGCTAAATTCTTAATATCTAAATTTTGAATTTCATCTATTGCTTGCTTTTGTGTTTTAAAATTAATAGCCGTAATTGCAATCGCAAGATTCTTGATGTCAGAATTTATTATTTTTTCAATTGCTTCTCCTTGATTTTTAAACCCTTTAGCAGTCGATGCTAATGCTAAATTCTTTATATCTAAATCTTGTATTTTATCGATAGCTTCAGCTTGTGTTTTGAAACTTATCGCAGTAAGTGCCAAAGCTAAATTTTTAATGTCATTTGAATTGTAAATGGAGTCTGGTGTAAATTTACTTTTAGCAAAAATGTTACTACTACCTGAAAACACATTTAAAATTAATGCTAGAATAATAATTGCTTTTTTTATCATAATCTCATTTTTCGTTTTTAATTAATCTTTTTTCCAGCTCTGCCACCTATGACAAGTCCGAAATAATGAAACCCATAGAATAGATTAATAGGATTTTTATAATAGCGCTTGTAGGTATATTCAAGGCCAATGCTAAAACGTTTGAAATTGAATCTTATTTGTGGATAAATAGCATAATTAAAGATAAAGTCTGGATATAATGCATCATCCGTAACGATGAGTAATCCACCATTTAAAGTGGCATCAAGTGACCATTTTTTATTGAAATCATAATGAAGACCTATTCCCACTTGTGCTGGAGCCAGAAGTAAACCGTAGTTATGAGCTCCAATTCGTATCCAAGTTAGTCGAATGATACCAGTTATTCGTTTCTTTTTTTTGAACGCCCAGTAATTACCGATTTCGAATTGTAATCCAGCTGCTGCAAATTCTGACCCACCACGAACAGATGTATAACCATCGCTGTAATGTTTTACTTCTCTTTTTCCGTTTGCTTCTATTACCGCAGCTGGAATAACTCCCCAAAAAAGGCGCTTTAATCCCAATGTATCTTGCTCTTGACCAACGCTAATAAATGAAAGCATTAAGCAAAAAATAAGTAGTGTGAATTTGAAAGATTTCATAAGTGAATTCTTAAAGTAGTTATATCGAAAGTATGAAAATTCTAAAATATTTCCGAATATCTTTCCGAATATCTTTCCGAATTTTTATTATTTACCCTCCTTTTAACTAAAAATAGTAGCTCCTTCAAAACAGTGATATTCTCTTTTGAAGGAACTAAAAAAGGTGAAAAAACGTATTATTTTCTCCAATAATTATTCGCCGCTGCTACTGTTTGAAACTCTATTGCTACCACTTCAGCAGAAGCAATTAATTGAGCAGAATCAGTTGCATATTTCTCGCGCAATTGTTTCTTTATTTCAGGATCGGACTGTATTGCACCTATTGTTTTCCGAGCCATTAAAATTGCTAATTCTCTTCCTTCATGTGGAGTTTCTGTTATCAAACTCTTTAACCATACTTCTGTTGCCATAATTTTATTTTTATCTTGTTTACGAGCTAAATATCGGAAAAGTATGGATAGAATCAAAATAAGTTGAATTTTAAGACTTTTTTTGATTAACAACGATTCCCTTTTTTATAAGTGTTAACCTGACGCTACTTCTTTTTCGTTTTAACCTTTGATTGTTTTAAACTTTTTTTAAAATAGTGATATTTCCCGAAATAAAGCGTAATATTTGTATCTTCGAATATATTATAACTTATAAATGATGCGGTATTTCATATCTTTTTCAACGCTTTTTCTTTTACCAACAATCTTTTTCGCTCAAAACTCCGAAGAGCTAATTCCTAGAGATGCCGTTACTGTCTTTAGCATCAACAATACAAGCTTGTTAAAAAAGATTCCGATGGATGATTTAGTACAGTATGAATTCATGGAAGAGGTTCAAAGTGAATTATTTAATGGTTCAACAACAGGGAAAACGATTAAGGATGCGGGTTTTGATTTTGATCAACGTATCAACGCCTTCTTTGGACAATCTCAAGAATATGACGTTTCTGGATTTACGTTTGGAGTGTCTGATGCTTCAGGTATTTTGAAAGTATTTGACAATTTTGATGAAATAAATTCTCATATTCCAGGTGTTAAAATTTATCGTAATCAACTGAATTATTTATTCATAAGAGGAACATCAGCTTTAGTTATTCGAGTAGAGCCAGATACTAAATTGGTAAAGAAGGTGGCTGATTCTATTTGGTTAGAGAGCGGTTATGGATACTATATTCCTGATGACGATTGGAACTTTAATGGTATTTCTGATGAAGGATATGAATTTGAAGGAGACGGTGATAATATAACGGAAGAAAGTGATTTCGAAATTGAAGCGAACGATAGTACACTCCTTTTATCGGATGAGATTGACGATATGGACTTGTTGAATAAGAATTATTGGGAGTTGAGAGACAGTGTCCTTTATGAATATCAACAATTATTTATACGTAAAATATCAACCGAAATATTTGTTGAAAATAGTTCTTTATATTCTGATTATGAAGATTTTAGAAATCAATTATCGAAATCTGTTGATGGTGTTTTTTATTTAGATAATTCAAGAAATCTAACGAGTAATAAAGGTATTTGGCAATTTCAAAATGTTTTTCCTTCTTTATTTAATGATGCGCAACGCCTCTATAATAATAATGTTTTGACAGGAGAGTTAAACATTGTAAAGAATGAAATTATCATGGATATTCATGCGAAATACGATGATGCGTTAGGGAAAATTTATACTGATATTTCGAAGACTAAATTCAATAAAAATTTCCAAAAATATATTCACAAAGACGCTTTGGCTTATTTATCTTATAACGTTGATTTGAAAAGGGCGTATCATACATCGTTTGACATTATCATGGATTTAGTCGAGCACGATACGGATCAAAAAGTGGTGTCTAATATCTTGATGGCTGAGGTCATTAATGAATTTGTGGACATCGATAATATTTTTGAGGTCTATCAAGGAAGTATGTTTGCTTCTTTGAATGGTTATAAAAGAATTAAGGTAACACACATTGATTATCAATACGATGAAGAAACGTTTGAGTATTCAGAAACGGAGGTGGAAGAAGATCAAGACATTCCCAACTTTACAATTGGGTTCAAAACAAATAATCATGATTTTTTAGCAAGAATGGCCCGCTTATTATCGCGCACACAATCAGATATTACGCCACATGGAGATTATTACGAGGTAAACAATGCGGTACTCGGCACCATTCCGTTGTATTTTGCTATTGTCGACGATATTGTTCTTTTATCTGTGGATGAGAACTTGTTTACGACGCATCTAAATGGGTATGCCAAGAGCGAGCGTATTAATATCAAGAATGCGAAAAAAAGTAAATTTACGTACGTTCATCTTGATTTAGATAATGCTCTTAAGAAGTTACCACGTGAAGCATTATCGGATCGACAAAATGACATCATCAATACACTCATTAATAGATCAGGAGTGATTGACTTTCGAACTGTAAAAATTGATAAAAAGGAAGCACAATTTCAGATTAACTATACCTTTAACGAGGATATCGAAAATAATGGTAAATATCTTTTAGACTTAGTAAACTCGCTTTATACGTTCATTAAGAAATAATAGTACGGTATGAAAAATAGGCTTACCGTTATCGTTGTATTAGTATCTTTTATCACAGGTTTTTTCGTTTATAGATACTATTTGCAGGAGGAAAAGCCTTTCCCAAAAATAGAGGATAGATTACCTGACGCAGAGATTTTAGGTAAGATTAATATCACCGAATTCTCGGACGAACTAAAGCCTTTATTGTTTAAAAATAAGATAAAATATCGCGATTTTATTGCCTCAGATTTTATCTTATCACAAACTAAAAATTTGGGCATAAACCTCCAAAAACCCGCATACTTTTATATTACGGAACAAGATGATTTTGGTGCATTAATTAGTGTTAATGATAGTTCTAAGGTACCTAAAGCCATTATGCGAATTAAATCCTTTTTTGATGTTCAAGATACCATTGTGAACGGAAGTATTATTTATAAAATTAGCGATTATAACACTTATATCTGCTTTGAACGTAATTGGTTATTCATCTACAAAGGGAATCAATTCATTAAAAATTATTTTCAAGTAAAATATGCCGATCACACTTCGATGAAACAATGTTGGAAGAACTTTCTTAACGATGAACGATTTAAGAATGAAAATCTTTCGTTGTATATACGCCCTAAGAAGCTTTTAAAGGAGCGATTAGACTATTTTGCAGCATCTATAAGCGTTGACTCTAATAATGTGCATTTGAAGACTGTTATTGCGGATAGTCAGTATTTTCCAGTACAACTTAAAAAAGGAGGTCTTAATTTTGTTAGTGATCTTTCTACGGCAAAACATTTCGTTAATCTTCATGTGAACATTGATAGTTTAAAAACGGTAAAGAAACACTTTATATATAGTTTTATTAAGCCCTACACAAACAAAGTAAACTTTCCTTTGGAAGACTTTATTCAAGGTTGGAATGGTGATTTATCGATCAATGTAAATGGAAAGAAAAGAGTAGCTGAATCATTTATTGAAACAGAGTTTGATGATGATTTCAATCCAGTTGAAGTGACAAAAACACGTTTTGTGGAAAGGGATATGTTTAGCTTTGTGATGACAACTACGCCAAATTATAGAGTGTTTTTAGACCGACTTTTTGCGAAAGGCTTTCTTCGGAAAAACAATAACGATTATTTCTTCTTGATGTTTCCTTCGGTGAAACTAATTACAAAACCGGATGTCTTCTATATTTATACGGGTAGAGTTCCAAAAACAGACTCAATAGATGTTCAAAGTGAAGGTAGAATTCTGTTTGATAATACTAATTTTGAATTTAAGATAGATTCGACATCACAGAAAGAAATGTATTTAAACTTAACAATTCCGTTTAATTATATTCAAAGAAAATCGAAATACACTCTCTAATTATCAACTGAATTTAATACGAATAAACAATGTCAACAAAGTTAAGTGTCAATATCAACAAGATCGCTACCATTCGAAATGCTCGCGGTGGAAATACGCCCAATGTACTTCAAGTCGCCGCTGATTGTGAGCGTTTTGGTGCGGAAGGAATTACGGTACACCCTCGTCCTGATGAGCGTCATATTACGACAGAAGATGTTTATGGTTTGCAAAAAATAGTTAAAACGGAATTCAATATCGAAGGCTATCCAGATGAACGTTTTATGAAGATAATAGCCGATATTCGTCCTGCTCAGGCAACGTTAGTTCCCGATCCTCCTCACGTATTAACTTCCAATGCAGGTTGGGATACAAAAGTACGATTGGAAGAATTAAAGTCGATTGTTTCTACGCTAAAAAGTTGGGGAGTGCGTACCTCAATTTTTATCGGTACGGATTTGGAGTTAATCAAATATGCACAGGATACAGGAACAGATCGAATTGAGTTTTATACGGGACCTTTTGCTGATCATTATCCAATTAATAGAGATAAAGCAATTGAGGAATTCACAATAGCTGCAGAATTAGCACATAAACTTGGGTTAAGAATTAATGCAGGCCATGATTTATCGTTAGAGAACCTTCAATTTTTTAAGCAGAATATGCCCCATTTAGAAGAAGTTTCTATTGGGCATGCACTCATTTCTGATGCGTTGTATTTTGGATTAGAAAATACCATCCAGCAATATAAGTTTTTATTACAGGATTAAATATTAGCGAAAAATAAAAAAGCGGAGCTAAAGGCTCCGCTTTCAATGTCTATATCGTTAATTTATAAAATCAACATTGCGTCACCGTAAGAATAGAATTTATACTTTTCTTTCACGGCAATCGTGTAAATCTCTTTCATTAATTCATGTCCACAGAACGCTGAAATCATCATTAATAATGTGGAGTGAGGTGTATGGAAATTAGTAATCATACAATTTGCGATACTAAATTCGTACGGCGGAAAGATAAACTTATTGGTCCATCCATCGAATGGCTTTAACAATCCTTCGGAAGTCACAGAAGATTCAATAGAACGCATAGAAGTTGTTCCTACTGCACAAACCTTCTTTTTGTTAAGAATACCTTCGTTCACTATTTTAGACGCCTTTTCAGTTATAATAACTTGCTCTGAGTCCATTTTGTGCTTCGTCAAGTCCTCTACTTCTACAGAACGAAACGTCCCTAAACCAATATGTAAAGTCAATTCGGCAAAGTTGATTCCCTTTAACTCTAATCGTTTAAGTAATCCCTTTGAGAAGTGTAATCCTGCCGTTGGGGCAGCTACAGCTCCTTCGATTGAAGCATAAACAGTTTGGTAACGATCTTCATCTGTTGACTCTACTTCACGCTTAATGTACTTAGGAAGAGGTGTTTCACCTAATTCTGTAATTTTATTTTTAAACTCTTCGTAGGTTCCGTCAAATAAGAAACGCAATGTTCGTCCTCTCGAAGTGGTATTGTCAATTACTTCAGCTACTAATGACTCATCTTCACCAAAATATAATTTATTCCCGATTCTAATTTTACGAGCTGGATCAACTAATACGTCCCAAAGCAAGCTCTCGCGATTCAATTCTCTTAAAAGAAAAACTTCAATTTTCGCGCCTGTTTTTTCTTTGTTTCCATACATTCTAGCAGGAAAAACTTTGGTATTATTCATAATCATCACATCACCTTCACTAAAGTAATTGATGAGGTCTTTGAATAATTTATGTTCGATTTTCCCTGTGTCTCTATGGACAACCATTAGGCGAGCTTCATCTCTATTGGTACTTGGATATTCAGAAATTAACTCTTCTGGCAAGTTAAAGTTGAAATCCGAAAGCTTCATTTTACTCATTTTCTAATAGAATGTATGTGTTAATAACAAGTTTGCAAAAGTACGAAAAATTATCATCTTTTGTCAATGTATGTTGCATAAAAAAAGTCCGAGTTATCGGACTTTTTTAAAATAATACTTTTTTTACTACGGTTGGATGTAAACAATGGCTTCGTTTGTTTCCTCTTCGGCCACCTTTATTATACCGCTTCCGTTGTAATTTCCTTTCTTCGCTTCAATTTGTAAAATAGCGACTCCAGCCATTCCTTTTTGATATAATTCGTTGTAATAAAAAACCGCTTCACCTACTGAATTAGTGTAAGCAGTATCATATAAAACGACATCTCCCTGATCTTGACTACCTTGACCAACACTAGCTTTTCCCCATAGAACAACTCTACATTCAGGAACTAATTTATTGTCTAAACTATTATAAATAGTGATTTTCGCAACTGTGTCTAACTTTTTGTTACAACCAAAAAGAACAACAGTAAATAGTGCAAGACTAAATAATATATATTTTCTATTCATTAGTTTTCGAGTTTAACCGTTTCTACATTTGTAATGTGGACTCTCACGCGGGCACCATCAATTTTCCCGTTCTTATTATCACTCTTAATATATACATCAAAGTATCCTACTTCACCTTTTTCAGGTTTTGAACCAAAATATTTATCCATATCGAAAGTAGCATATCCTGTCGAATTTGTAATAGCCGTATCTTGGTATTCTCTAGTTGCAGGGTTAGAGTAAATATCTCCTGCTATTGTTACTCTTGCTCCAGGAACAAGTTGATTTGCTGATGATTTCACATAAACCTTCAAAATCGAAGGCTCTTTCTTACACGACGTAAATGTCATAAAAGAAACGGCGATAAATAGCAAAACGGATGTCTTGATTAAGTTTTTCATAATTCAAATATACTGTAATAACGTAATTAACAACCAAAAGGTTTACAAAAGTATCACAAATTAATGAAAAAGCTTTGATAATTGCAATATCAAATGTTAATTTGTAATACCGAAATATTAAACGGTTATTTATTGATTAAGTTACACCATGAGAGAATTAATACAATCCATCAAGTCTAAAATTGAGTCATACACTATCTTAAACCTGACAGATTTAGAAGCATACCGTATTGAATTTATAGGTTCAAAAGGATCTATAAAAGATTTATTTGGTCAACTTAAACAAGTTCCGAATGATCAAAAAAGAGAAATAGGTCAGCTAATTAATGAATTACGTGATTTTGCAGAGACAAAACATGCTGAACTAAAAGAAAAACTCGAAACGACCAATATAGATTCTAAATCAATTGATTTTTCGCGTTCGGGTGAAGAATTTTCGGTAGGATCACACCACCCAATTTCGTTAGTGAAAAATGAAATCATTGAATTGTTCAATCGTATTGGATTTAATATTTCCGAAGGTCCTGAAATAGAAGATGATTGGCATAATTTCTCTGCTTTAAATTTTCCACCTGAACATCCTGCGCGTGATATGCAAGATACTTTCTTCATCGAAAAAGGGGAAACTGAAATGGCTTTGAGAACACATACTTCTTCCGTTCAAGTACGTGTAATGGAAAATACAAAACCGCCTATTCGCACCATTTCTCCAGGAAGAGTGTACCGTAATGAAGCAATTTCAGCACGTGCCCATTGTTTTTTCCATCAAGTTGAAGGACTGTACATTGATAAAAATGTATCATTCGCGGATTTAAAACAAACACTTGAATACTTTGCCAAAGAAATGTTTGGTGAACAGTCTAAAATAAGAATGCGACCATCGTATTTTCCGTTTACCGAACCAAGTGCCGAAGTGGATGTTTCTTGTTCCATTTGCAATTCGAAAGGATGTAATGTGTGTAAATATACCGGCTGGCTCGAAATTTTAGGTTGTGGTATGGTAGACCCGAATGTACTAGAAGCGTCTGGAATTGACTCAAAAATTTATTCTGGTTTTGCTTTCGGAATGGGTGTCGAGCGAATTACTCAGTTAAAATATAAAGTGAATGATTTGCGTTTATACTCTGAAAATGATTTACGATTTTTAAAACAATTTACACCCGTATTATAATGTTCTCTTCTTCATCAAAAACACTTAATTGGTCTATTCCTTCATCTGTTGAAGAATTAGATGCCATGATAATTGATAGCGCAACTCCTTTGCTAATATTCAAACATAGCGAACGTTGTCCTATATCAAGAATGGCTTTAAAACAATTCGAAAATGAATTTAACCTTGAAGATGTAAGGCTCGCTTTTATTGAAGTAAGGGAAAATCGTGAATTATCCAATTATATTGCCGAAAAGTGGAACATTGTTCATCAATCGCCACAATTGCTTATTCAAGATACCAAGGGAAATAATATTTCTTTTTCTCATAATGGTATCGATGTAAGTAAAATAAAGTCATTTTTAGGATTGTAATTTTCGTACATTCCATATTTCTTCTCTTTTATCACTTCTTTTTTAGTTGTACAGAATACTGCTTTCTTAATAGATAAACGTTCTGCTTTCTTAACTATTTTCTCATTTTTCACCATAAGATTTTCTTTACAAAACAGCTTAAACGCTTATAAGGCGTAAAAAATTGTTAAAATGAAGACTATAGTGTTATCTTTATATGATTGATAAAGAATAATCTATTTTTAGATGGCTGAAAAAATGTTATATTTTGAAATATGACCAAAGTCATTTCGTAAGAAGTTAACAACCTCTAATTTTGTTTTAAGAATTTAAATGAAGAAGTATGAAGAAGATCATTTATATATGTTTTCTAGGCTTTACACTTATTGCTTGTAAAAACGATAAGGTAAATGAGAACGTATCCGCTCAACCGCTTCCAACTACAGAAGAGTACGATCCAAATCGGGGTGAGGGAAAGTTTGAGAATATAGAATTAGAAGCCTTAAATCCTGCTTTAGCAAAAAAGGGGAAGAATATTTCGGAAGTTAAATGTCAGAGTTGTCATAAGTTGACTGACGAGCGTTTAGTTGGTCCAGGATGGAAAAATGTTACTAAAAGACACACTCCAGCATGGATACTCAATTTTGTGACTAATCCTGATTTGATGATTGATAAAGACCCAAAATTACAAGCACAACTTGAAATCTGTTTGGTGCGTATGCCAAATCAAGATGTGAATGAAGACGCTGCTTTTGCCCTTTTAGAATTTATGAGGCAAAATGACGAGAAATAATAAAATTCAAAATTAATTTTTAAGTATTTAATCCATAACTAAGATTCAATTAACGATTAAAATAAAAAAGATGATAAAATTTAAAAACAAAACCAAACAGGCTTTATTGCTGAGTTTCGGTCTGACACTAATCACAAGTGTCACGGGTTGTAAACCTAAAACAGCAGGTTCTGCTGTTACTGCTGGAGCAGCAGAAAAAGTATATGTTGCACCAGGTAAATATGACGATTTATATGCATTCGTATCGGGTGGATTTAGCGGTCAATTAGCGGTATATGGTTTTCCATCTGCGCGTCTGTTAAAAGTACTTCCTGTTTTTTCACAGAATCCTGAGAATGGATACGGTTATAGTGAAGAAACATTACCCATGTTAAATACATCTCATGGTTTTGTTCCTTATGATGACTTACACCACGTTCAAGTTTCTCAAACAGATGGAGTAATGGATGGTAGATGGGTGTTTGTGAATGGAAATAACACACCTAGAGTTGCTCGAATTGATTTAAAAACGTTCAAAACAGTTGAAATCATCGAATTACCCAACAGTGCGGGAAATCACTCTTCTCCTTTCATTACTGAAAACACTGAGTATGTGGTAGCTGGAACACGTTTTAGTGTGCCTGATGACGGGGTTGAATATCCTATCCATACGTATAAAGACAACTTTAAAGGAACAATTAGTTTCATTGGTGTTGATCCGAAAAGTGGAGAAATGGATATTTCTTTCCAACTAGAGTTACCTCCTTTGAATTTTGACCTTAGCCACAGTGGTAAAGGACCAAGTAGTGGATGGTTCTTCTTCTCTACCTATAATACTGAAAAAGCATATACGCTTCTAGAAGTGAATGCTTCTCAAAGAGACAAAGACTTTATTATGGCTGTCAACTGGAAAAAAGCAGAGGCAATGATTAAAGCTGGGAAAGGAAAAAAGAAGTCCGTTCGTTATGCTCATAACCAATGGAATGAAGAAACGCATTCTGCTTCTTCAACAATCAAAACAGAGGTATTGACATTAACAGCTGATCAATTAAGAGAAGTTTGTTATTTTATGCCTTGTCCAAAATCACCTCACGGAACAGACGTTGACCCATCTGGTGAATACATTGTTGGTAGTGGAAAATTAGCCGCACTTTTACCGGTGTTTTCATTTGCAAAAATTAAAAAAGCTATTGAAAATAAAGATTTTGACGGAGAATATGATGGTTTCCACGTATTGAAGTACGAATCTGTTCTTCATGGTGAAGTTGAAAAGCCAGGATTAGGACCGTTACATACAGAGTTTGATGATAAAGGAAATGCCTATACATCATTCTTCGTTTCTTCTGAAATCGTAAAATGGAATGTGAAAACGCTTCAAATTATTGATCGTGTTCCTACTTATTACTCAATCGGTCACTTAACAGTTCCTGGAGGAGATACAAGAAAGCCAACTGGAAAATATGTTGTTGCGTATAACAAGATTACGAAAGATAGATATCTACCAACAGGACCTGAATTAACTCAGAGCGCTCAGTTATATGATATCTCAGGAGAAAAAATGCAATTACTATTAGATTTCCCAACGATTGGAGAGCCTCACTATAGTCAGATTATTCCAGCAAGTAAGATTGCTGAGAATTCTAAAAAGTTCTATAAAATTGAGGATAACAAACATCCATACGCTGTTAAAAAAGAGAGTGAAACAAGAGTGGTACGAGATGGAAACAAAGTACATGTTTACATGTCTATGATTAGAAGTCACTTGTCTCCAGATAACATCGAGGGAATTAAAGTAGGAGATGAGGTGTATTTCCACTTAACAAACTTAGAGCAAGATTGGGATGTTCCTCATGGATTTGCTATTAAAGGTGCTCAAACGGCTGAATTATTAATCATGCCAGGTGAAACACAGACCTTGAAATGGTATCCTAAATTAGCAGGAATTACACCTTTCTATTGTACCGACTTCTGTAGTGCTTTGCACCAAGAAATGTCTGGATATATTCGCGTATCTCCAGCAGGAAGTAATACCCCAATTCAATTCGGAACAGGAGAAAATGCTCCAGGACCAAAAAAATAAATTTCGAGAATAAAAAATAGCTCGAACCTAAATCCAGCTACCTCGGTAGCTGGATTTAATAAAATATAAATGCGATGCAAAATTTAATAAAAAGCAGCTCGATATCTACGCTAACGCGCATTTTATCCATTCTTTGTGGAGTCAGCATTATTGCTGTCGTTTTCCTTCCTATTTGGAGAATCGAATTAGACGCCCCTCAATATCCTGAAGGATTATCTATGCAGATTTTCTCCAACAAACTATCTGGTGACGTTGAAATCATTAACGGATTGAACCACTATATTGGTATGAGAACCTTGCATGCAGATGATTTCATTGAATTCACGGTTTTGCCGTATGTTATCGGAATCATTGGACTTTTCGGAGTGATAGC
The DNA here is from genome assembly GCA_040394775.1 of Taishania pollutisoli. Lineage (GTDB taxonomy): Bacteria > Bacteroidota > Bacteroidia > Flavobacteriales_D > Crocinitomicaceae > 40-80. The sequence goes on along the minus strand of JBEBRN010000001.1, from coordinate 50,775 downwards.
AGGAATTATTAGAAAAAGATGGTTCTTTTTTACATGGGCCACTATTTTCTTAGTTTTCGCCGTATTAACAATGATTGATTTTTATATTTGGGAATACAATTATGGACATAACTTAGATCCTACTGCACCAATACAAGTCCCAGGAATGACGTATACACCTCCTTTAATTGGATTTAAACAACTTTTAAACTTTGGTGCTTTTTCGATTCCTGACATTGGAGGATGGATTATGATTGCTGTTGGAGCAATTTTAACTACTTTAGGATTTTATGAAATTAAAAGAAAAAAGCATGTTTGACCAATTTTTGAAGTACCGATTAGGTTTTATCTTTATTTTTTTAACCCTTCTTTCATCTTGTTCAACAGGTCCCAAACCGATTGATTTCGATGTGGATAATTGTGATTTTTGTCAAATGACCATCAGCGATCAACGATTTGGTGCTGAATTGGTGACGAAGAAAGGAAGAATTTATAAATTTGATGATCTTCATTGCCTGAAAGGATTTCTGAATGAAAAGGTGGTAAAAGCAGAAGATGTTGCTTCAAATTGGGTTGTTGACTTTGCACAACCAAGTGTTTTGATAGCTGTTGCTGAAAGCTTTTTTGTCCAAAATGAGCAATTTAAAAGTCCAATGGGATCTAATATTGCAGCCTTTTCACATGCCGATAGCGCTAAAGCTTTTCAAACTAATTATTCGGGAACAGAAATTAAATGGGAAAATTATTTAGAAACTGGAAAATAAATCTATTCTTTCTTTGTGCTATTATTAGCCATGAAAGTATTGCTAGAACCATAACGGTTTCTAAGTCTGGCACAAATACTTCTATTAAAAAAGCCATACAGAAAGCACAAAACAAGGATACCATTTTGATTTTGTCAGGTGTATACCGAGAAGGTGCAATGAAGATTGAAAAGTCACTTACAATCATTGGAAAAGGCTTTCCAGTTATTGATGGAGAAAACAAATACGAAAACCTACTAATCGAGCACGACAATGTGACGGTGATAGGTGTTCTTTTTAAGAATTCAGGTAGTTCCAGTTATATGGATATTGCTGCATTGAAAATCCAAAATTGTAAGAATGCGCGTATTATTGGTAATAAATTTCAGAATAACTTCTTTGGTATTCATTGCATGAACTCCAGTTATGCAAGGTTCGAAAACAATGAGTTAATCTCTGGAGAGATGAAAGAGAAACCAGCCGCAAACGGAATTCATTGCTGGAAAAGCAATAATTTGGTGATTAAAAATAATAGCATAACTGGACACAGAGATGGTATGTATTTCGAATTTGTCACCCATTCGTTTATTGATAATAATAGAAGTATCAAAAACAAGCGTTATGGCTTGCACTTTATGTTTTCTCACGATGATACGTATCGACACAATACGATTCAAGGAAATGGCGCTGGTGTAGCGGTGATGTATTCCAAAAGAGTGAAGATGTATAACAACACCTTTTCGGATAACTGGGGTAATGCTGCATATGGAATTTTACTGAAAGAAATATCTGATAGCCACATTGACCACAATCATTTTGAACAAAATACCATTGCTATCTTCGCTGAAGGAAGTAATCGTGTGACGATGGTGAACAATGAGTTTTTAAAGAATGGCTGGGCCTTGAAAATTCAATCTAACTGCAGTGATATAGCTGTTCATAACAACAACTTTATCGGAAATACTTTTGATGTTGCGACGAATGGCAATCTAGCGCTGAACATGTTTGATGGTAATTATTGGGATAAATACGAAGGATATGATTTAGACCGAGACGGCGTGGGTGATATTCCGCATAGACCAGTGACATTTTATTCCGTCATCATTGAGCAGAATCCTGGAGCATTGATGCTTTTTAGAAGTTTTTTTGTGAAATTGATGGATAAAGCTGAAAATGCTTTTCCCAATTTAACACCCGAAAATCTAAAGGATAATAAGCCTAAGATTAAGAAATTGAAAATTCAATAACGTACGTGAAATGATTAGAATTAAAGGAGTAAACAAAAAATTTGGCAAGTTTAAAGTGCTGAAAAATATCAATATCGATTTAGAAGATGGAAATATTTTTGCACTTCTTGGACCGAATGCTTGTGGTAAAACCACTTTAATAAAATCAATTTTAGGCATGGTTGTTCCAGATGCTGGTCAAATCACCATGAATGAAAAATCCATTGCAAACGATTGGAAATACCGTGAACATATCGGCTATATGCCTCAAATTGGTAAATATCCTGAAAATATGAAAGTGGGTCAAGTAATTGATATGATTCACGATTTGAGAAAATCATCCAATCAGACTTTAGATACCGAGTTGTACGAACGTTTTAATCTAAAAAGCACCTTAAATCAAAAGACAGGCACCTTGTCAGGAGGAACACGCCAAAAAGTAAGTGCCTATCTTGCCTTTTTATTCAATCCAGATATTTTGATTTTGGACGAACCAACTGCAGGTTTAGACCCAGTATCGTCGATGTATTTGAAAGAAAAAATTATTGCTGAGAAAGAAAAAGGAAAATTGATCGTAATTACTTCTCATGTTCTTAGTGAGTTGGATGATATGGTAAATCAAATTATCTATATGCAAGAAGGGGAGATTATCTTCAAAAAATCAATCGAGCAACTAAAAATAGATACGTCAAAAAATAAATTGGCTGAAGCGATTGCATCTATTATGGAATCTGAAAAACAACACGCATGAGAAAAATTGTAAAATACGTCATACTAGATATTCTAAGTAGTAAAATTATTATTGCTTACACTTTATTTTTACTACTCTTTTCCTTTGGGTTATTTTTTATGGAAGAGAATCCAGAGAAGAGTTTAACGAGCATGTTGACACTCAATTTAATCATTGTGCCTTTAATTAGCATTATTTTTTCGACGATATATCTCTATAATTCGAACGAATTTATTGAACTTTTGTCGGCTCAGCCAATCAAACGGACAACGCTTTGGTTAAGTATCTTTTTTGGACTTTCACTTTCGCTTTCATTAGCATTTGTAGTAGGTTGCGGATTGCCAATTCTACTTTTTGCAGCCACAACGACAGGTTTGACTATGATTATAACAGGTGTTTTGATTTCTATTATTTTCGTTTCTTTAGCGATGTTAGTGACTGTTTACAATAAAGATAAGGCACGAGGAATTGGCGTTTCATTACTTGTGTGGTTTTATTTCTCCTTGTTATTTGACGGTATTGTTTTGTTTATTTTGTTTCAATTGATGGATTATCCCTTGGAAAAACTAATCATTGCCTTGAGTATTTTAAATCCAATTGACCTAGCGAGAATTGTGACCCTATTAAAAATGGATATTTCTGCTTTAATGGGTGCTACAAGTGCTGTTTTCAAACAAAGTTTTGAAGGTGCTTTAGGGACACTTATTTCATTGATGACACTCGTTATCTGGATTGTGATTCCATTATTCTTCTCAGTAAAAAAATTCAAAAAGAAAGATCTTTAAATAATTTCTCAGTGATATTTGAATGGAGTAGAAACTTATTTTGGTGTTGATTATTTGTTATTCTTAAGCAAACTCTGCTTTTCAAGTAGGTCATTTAATAGAATGACTTTCTGAATTATGAGAAATTAATGGTACATTTGTGACGAGTTAAAAATGATTTTTTAAGAAATAAATGGTATCATTTGTTGATGCTTTTCTTTTAAAATTTAATTTTAGGTTTATAATTTTCTCATAAATGAAACAAGTCATTCGTACTTTACCCGCTGTCTACATTTTATCACTTCTTTTTTTAGTTTTTAGTTGTAAAGACACTACTGAAACACCTATTGAAGATGCTAGTTTTCCGTTACCATATTCGACTTCTTATCAGTTAGTTTATGGTCAAGCTCTAAAGATTAGTTTCGAAGAGAATAAAGACATCAATTACGTTGCTTTATTTGTTGATGGAAGTTTATTAAAAGAATGGAAAGACGTTGCTGGAAAAGTAGAAGATAGTTTAGACATTTCTACTTTTGGAATGGGAGCAAAAAGCTTCACCTTAAAAGTAAAAGATAAGCAAGGTAAAATATATGAAGATTACCAAACTATCCATGTATTATCGGACGTTGTTCCTGAAGAGCTAAAAGCAGCCATTGTTACGATGTACCCACATAACCCCAAAGACTTTACACAAGGGCTTGAAATAGTTAACGGCTCTTTATATGAAGCGACTGGTGATCCAGATCACATCGGAGCAACGAAAGTGATGCAGAAGGATATAAAAACAGGGAACGTACTAAACGAAGTGATTTTAGAAGGAAATTATTTTGGAGAAGGTATCACTGTCTTAAACAACAAGTTATATCAGTTGACGTGGACTTCTCAAAAGTGCTTTGTCTATGATTTCCCATCACTTTTTAAAACAGAAACTGCTTTTTCATATACTGGAGAAGGCTGGGGACTAACGAACGATGGAAGTCAGATAATCATGAGTGACGGTTCTGAACGGATTTATTTTAGAGACCCAGTGACATTTGCCGTGAAAAAAGTGATTTACGTATATGACAACGCAGGAAAAATCAAAAATTTGAATGAGTTAGAATATGTGGATGGCTTGATATATGCGAATGTCTGGATGACTAATAAAATTGTGGTGATTGAGCCTTCCTCTGGGAAAGTATTAAAAAACATCGATTGTACTGAATTTGCAAGAAAGGCTAAAGGAAACGGCGATGTATTAAACGGAATTGCCTATAACGAAGCGAGTAAAGCATTCTATTTAACAGGAAAATATTGGCCTTTTATTGCTGAGGTGGTATTTAAGTAATTTCTTCCTGATTATTAACCATTAGAAAGGTGCACGAAAAAAACATAGCTTTATTTCCTGGTTCAAAAGACTGGATTCAAAAATATTTTCACTTAATTGATGAGAACGAAATAAATCTTCATCAATCTGTAAAATGTGGTTGTTTATCGAATGATATACATTTGTTTTTTATTGACCATGGAATTCTTTTCGGTTCTTATGGTTCTCCTATTTTCTTGAAAGATGTAAATTCAAGTAAATGGACAAGCAATGAAAAGATTAAATTTTTATTACTGGAGAGTTTGCTTTATGTCTACCTGTGTAAGCATACACAATTTGACAAATCTGAATTCATAAAAGAACTGATTGTTTTTTACTCGCTGTTGAAAGAAGAAAGCTCTTTTTCTTTTCTAAGTTTTGATTTTTTAAATGATAAATCTCCCTCTGCGTCATTAGAAAAGATTTTAACGAATAGGGTAGAGATAAAGAGTAGTTTTATTAGTACGAATAAATGGATTAACTATATTGAGAATTCTTTTGTGTTCTTAGATGTGATGCTTTTTGATCATTATTTAAATCATAGTAAAAACCTTCATAAAAAAGATCTTGAAATTCTAAAATTCAATACGTTACTGGCAGTTATTCAGACTTCACAAGCGGACAACGTAATTTCTAAAGAGGAAATTAAAATTTTTCAAACGTTTTTAAAAGCATCAAGTCTATCATCTGAGGATAAACAGACACTCAAATTAAAGTTCAAGGAATGTGTCTTTTTTGACGATTATATACCAGCGTATTTATCTTCTCCATTGTTTCGTTTCTTTTTACTAGACATTGCCATACTCATTATCTATTCTAAAAGCGTTACAAACGAGAAAGATGAATTATTTTTAGAGCATTTTGCTTCCTTTTTAAATATGGAAGAAGAACAGTTGCTCAAAGCAAAGATTTCCGTTCAGCAGTTTGTCATCAGTTCAACAAATCTTGTTTCCTTTTTGTCTACCGACTCCACTTATGAGAAGATGCTTAACAGTCTTTCAAAACGTTGGATGAAAGTGATATCGAGAAACAAGGACAAGTTAGTGGCTGAATTGCTAGATAGTAAAGATTTTCTCGCATTGGTAAAGAAAGGAACTACAACCGAACTGTCACCAGAGGAAAAGAAAAAAATTACCGTATTATTCAAAGATATCTTTTTGAAAAGTATGCCTTCCTTAGCTGTTTTTATGTTACCTGGAGGCGCTCTTTTGCTGCCTTTATTACTTAAAATCATTCCCGATTTATTACCGACTTCTTTTAGAGACAACGAAATTCAGAGCAAACCATGAAACTGGTTCTAGGACTTTTATTTTTAGTGGTATTTAATAATGCGTATTCCCAATTAAAAAGAGTCAGTCGTTTACCCAAAGCTATTCATGAGTGCTCAGGGATGGTTTTTGTCAATGATTCCACACTTTTAATGCACAACGATAGTGAGAATCCAAATCGATTATACTATGTCAGCATAATGGGAAAGTTGATAGATTCCATTGAAATTCCTATAAGACTTTATGACTTTGAGGCGATTACAAACAATGGTAATCTCTTGTACTTGGGAGACATCGGAAATAACGCAAATAGCAGAAAAGATTTAAAAATCGCAATTTTCGATTTATTTCAACGTAAATTACTCAATACTTTTCCCATTCGTTATCCAGAACAAACGACATTTCCTCCTTCCAAAGACAGTTTGTATTTCGATGCAGAAGCGATGATTTACAAAAATGACTCGTTATTTATCTTTACCAAAGGAAGAACAAAACCGTACGATGGAAAGAGTTTGGTGTATGCGCTTGACCTTCTCAACAACGAACTTCACTTCATTCGAGCTTTACAATTTGATGCTAATTGTTGGTTGAAGAGTAGTATTACTGATGCTTGTTTTCACCAAGGGAAGTTTTATCTGCTAGCGTATAAGTATCTTTATGTTTTAGATGCTGATTTTCAGTTGGAGAAACGTATTCGTTTAGGGCGGATTACTCAGAAAGAAGCAATAGCAATAAACAGTAAAAATGAAATTTTTGTGGCAACAGAAAATCATCCTATTCTAGGAGGAGGGAAACTATATATCTTAAAAGAAAAATGACTAGACCTTTAGAATTATCCAATTACAAGGCCGTTATATTTGACATGGACGGTGTGTTAATCGATTCGGAGCCCTTGTGGAAAATAGCGATGGAAAATGCGTTTCAGAAAGTGGGTATTAATTTAGAGCGTAAACAGTTTGCGCAGACAGTTGGTTTACGGATTGATGAGGTTATTCGATATTGGCGAGTACGTTTTCCTTGGACAGGTTATAGTAATGAAGAGGTTGAAGAATTGATTATTTCAGGATTAGAAAAGTTGATTATAGATAATGGTGTACCACTTGTAGGAGTTATTGATACACTTGATTATTTAAAATCAAAAGGATTAAAAATAGGATTGGCAACTTCTTCCTATAACCGTTTGATTCATTTTAATTTAAATCATCTTAAAATAGGTCATTATTTTGATTTTACACATTCTGCAGAAGATGAATCACATGGAAAGCCACATCCAGCAGTTTATTTAACGTGTGCACAGCAATTAAGTGTTTCACCTTTAGATTGTTTAGTGATTGAGGATAGTTTTTCGGGTATCTTAGCAGGTAAAGCTGCTCGAATGGATGTTATTGCAATACCTGAAAAGACACATGCGCTCGATAATCGTTTAATTATCGCTGACTATCATTTTGATGATATGCAATTGTTTTTGAAGGCTTTAAATAGTTGATTTATTTCAGAATAAAAGTTGTTATTGTTATAATAATGAAAATAAATCACACTGTGTATTAGATTTATACATACCTTTGTATTTAAACAAGTGAATTTTATTGTTTGGAAACAACTATAATACGTTAGTTTCAGTGGTTTAAATAGTATCAAAATAATCCACAACATTAAAATGAGCAGGTTGAATAACCAGACAATGGCAGATTGAAGGTTGTTTTTTAAGTAAGAAATAAGAATAAGGCTGCCGAAAATGATCATTGAATAAAGTAATACATCAATTTAATACACCCCAAAAGAGAGGAGATATTAAATCCCTTAAATGCTGACAAAACATTTTAATAATGGAAACAGCCTCTTTATCATCAACAATTTTATCATTATACATTTTCGAAATTTATTTTTTACCGCGTAAATAGTTTTATTTACACGAAGGTTAAAAAACACCGTTTAAACAGTACAACTGTCTGAACATATGAGTCTGAAAAGTTCAGAATTATAAAACAAGGCACATTTAATATGTGTGAGGAAAATTAATATGCAAAAAGACACAAATAGACGTAATCCTAAAAAATCAAATAGTATTAGGGTTTCAAGTCATAAAAAAAGTAATAACAATAAAAAGTCTACATTAAACCCTGAGCTATTTATTCAGGAAGCTGTAGCACCATCATTGAAGTCAATCACAGTAGATACAAGATTTGAAGATATGGATATTCACCAACAACTAAAGGCGAATATTTTAAAAATGGGCTTTTCTTCTCCTACTGAAATACAAGATAAAACATTTGATAAATTAGTGAACGGTGAGAACCTTATTGGTATCGCTAATACAGGAACTGGTAAGACAGGTGCTTTCTTGATTCCTATTTTAGAAAACCTTTTACGTAATGACGACAAGAAATTTCAATCATTAATTATTGTTCCTACTAGAGAGCTAGCGCTTCAAGTATATGACGAATTCAAAAAGTTTTCGACAGATTTGAAAATTAGAGCGGCTTGTTTCATTGGCGGTACGAACGTTGAGAAAGACGTACGTAGCTTGAATAACTACTTTGATATTATCATTGGAACACCAGGAAGATTACTTGATTTAAGTAATAGAGGTAGTCTGAAATTACAGAAATTTGAAGTATTAGTATTAGATGAGTTTGACAAAATGCTTGACATGGGCTTTATTCATGATATTCGTGAATTAGCGAATGGCATGAGAAATCGTAGACAAACATTACTGTTTTCTGCTACTAAAGACCCGAAACAATCGAAGATTATTAATGAAATTGTGACCAACCCATTCCTTGTAGAAATATGTTCTGGAGATAAAAGTTCAAAAAATGTTACACAAGATATCATAAAAGTGCTTGAGGGTCAAGATAAATATGTACTTTTACTCGATTTATTGAAGCAAGGTAATTATGATAAGGTTATTTTATTTACTGAAACTAAGCATCTAGCTAATCGTTTAGCGAAGAAATTGAATAGTTCAGGAATTAAGACAGATCAGATTCATGGTAATAAATCACAGAATTACAGAGTGAACGCACTCGAGAAGTTTAAGAATGGTGATATTAGAATTTTAGTTGCGACAGATGTTGCTGCTAGAGGAATAGACGTAAACGACGTTTCATTGGTAGTTAACTATCAAGCTCCGAAAGATTACGATACATACATTCACCGGGTTGGAAGAACCGGAAGAGTTGGAAAATCAGGCACGGCCTACACGTTTGTAGACTAACCCTATTTTTATATAAAATAAACAATAAATAATAAGTAAAATGAAAGAAGGAACAGTAAAATTTTTCAATGAGACTAAAGGATTTGGTTTCATTAATGACACAGATGGTGGAAAGGATATCTTTGTACACATGTCAGGTTTAGTAGACAAGATTAAAGAAAACGACAAAGTAACTTACGAAGTTGAAGAAAGTCCAAAAGGATTAAACGCAGTAAACGTAAGAGTAGTTCGTTAATTCGAAATATTTTACAACTGAAAATTGCACCTGTACTCTTAATTGAGTGCAGGTGTTTTTTTTGAATTAAGCTTTTCGAATCAAGTCCTAAAGTTGGGGACTATGCATAAACTTGAGTTAATCTGAATAGAAATTATTCAATATTTCTCACATTTCTAATTTTGCTCTGAAAGTTTTAATTTTTGTCCTGAAGGGGAAACTTATTAATCTCCTCAGTTTCCGAATGACTACATCTCGTATTCTTGAATTCCAACTAAACTCTTCAATAGTATTCTAAGAATCTTTTATCGAAGATCTTTAGCAAACCTACAATCACGAAAAAAAGCGCCTTTTGAGCGCTTTTAACAGTGTTTAATAATAAAATGAGACAATCGTCTCACTTGTTGCAAATCGATTACATTAACGGCAATATAAATCCGCCAAGAAGTAACATTGCGCTACAAAACGCTAATACCACCCATTGCATCACACTAATATTCAATTTATCGAATTTAGGTGCTTCATATGGTTTCTTAAGTGTCTTGATAACAACTACTAAATAATAGTAAATCGCAATTCCAGAGTTTACTAACGCTAATCCTACTATGATTGGGTATTCACCAATTGCTTGTGTGAACACTAAATACTTACCAAAGAATCCCATCAATGGAGGGACACCTGCTAATGATAAGAATGCCATAATTACAAAAAACCCTAGAATTGGATTTTTACGAGCAATGCCAGTCCAGTTTTCGATTAAATCTTTTTCGTCATCTATGATATTACCAGCCGTTACTAAAACGATTGTTGCCAAACCATACGCTAATAAGTAGTAATAAACATTGTAATGATATGATGCTGACTCAACTGTGTCAAACGCCATGACAGCGAGTAATGTATATCCAACATGAGCAATACTTGAGAAAGCTAATAATCGACGCATTCTCACTTGCTTTATAGCAGATAAGTTTCCTAAGAACATCGAAAGAACACTTACCAAGACTATTATAGGAACCCACATGGTAGAAACAACATCGAAAGTATCAGTGAAAAGTCTTAATAAAGCTGCAAAACCAGCAATCTTGATTACAGATGCCATGTATCCCATTATCGTCATTGGAGAACCTGAGTAAACATCTGGATTCCAGAAATGGTAAGGAACAGCACCAATTTTAAATAAGAAAGAGGCGAGTACTAATAAAATACCGACAAATAACAAGCTAGAGTTATTGCCATTGTTTAAGATAATCGTTTTAATTTCGAATAAGGAGAAACTTCCTGTGGCACCATAAATCCACGCAATACCGAATAATAGTATTCCTGTAGAGAATGCACCTGTTAAGAAATACTTTAGAGAAGCTTCACTTCCTAGCACATCTGTTTTCTTCATTCCGGCTAATACATAAACTGGTATGGATAGAATTTCCAATCCAAGGAAGAACATAAAGAAGTCGGTATACGACGTCATTATTAATGCTCCACACAAGCTGAAAATCAGAAGTGCAACATGATCACCTGCGTGTTCTTTGCTTTCCGTTAAGGGTTTAAAACCACTCCAAATTAGTAGTAAGGTGAAAATGATACAAACAGTACTAAAGAGTACTGCAGTTACATCAAATTCCAATCCTTCATAACTTGGGAAAAGACGAATTCCTTCTTTGAATTCATACATCAAACCAAATAAACTTCCAAGAAGACCGACAGTAGCTACTATTCCTACTAAAATTGGTTTACGCGTAAACGCAATAAACAATGTTATAATACCGGTAATAAATAATGTTATAAGTGCAATCATGCTTTTTAAATTGAACTGTCTTTAATAATGGATAATATTGACTCTAGACTTGGCTTCACCATATCAAACAGTAATTGTGGGTAAACACCTAGAACAACAATAATCACCGATAAGATAGCAAATGTTGCTATTTCTGAAACGGTTAAATCATTGAAGTTAAAAGAACTTTCTTTTCCAAACATAGTCAATTGGTATGCTCTAAAGATATAAACACAACCTAAGATTAAGTTGGTTCCTACTAAAATTCCTATCCATGCCTTATCCAAGAATACTTCTTTAATCAATAAGAATTCTCCAATAAATCCACTTGTAAATGGTATTGAGATAGAAGCAAATCCAATAATGGCAAACCAAAATGCGAATTTAGGAGCTCTTACAGCAATTCCACCTAAGGATGAGATGTCTCGTCTACCTAATCGTCTGTCAATAATATCTGCTGCTAAGAAAAGCCCTACTGCAACCATCGCGTGATTAATCATCTGAATAACGGCTCCTGCAAATGCATCGATGGTCAATATCATCATTCCTGCTGCAATTAAACCAACGTGACTAATAGAAGCATAGGCAAATACTTTTTTCAAATCGTCTTGCTTAATAGCGACAATAGCACCGTAAACAACGCCAATCATTGCTAGTATAATGACCGTGTATTTAAATAGTGGATAGGCCTCAGGTGCTAACGGTAATAACCATCTTAACACACCATAAAGTGCCATTTTTAACATCAAAGCTGAAAGCAACATAGTGCCAGCCATTGGTGATTTGGTGTATGTTTCTGGTTGCCATGTGTGGAATGGAAATAATGGCATTTTTACTGCAAAGGCTATTAGGAATCCTAAACTAACGGTCAACGCTGTTTTGGTATTCATTTGAATATCTACTAGCGAATGATAATCGTATGACCCACTTGTTAACGTTCCAATATAGAAAATCGAGAATAACATTGCTAACGATCCAACGAAAGTATAGATGAAGAAAGTGATGAGTACTTTTTTACGATCTTTTTCTCCAAACCAGAAAGCCATTAAGAAAACAGGTATTAAGGCTAATTCCCAGAATATATAGAATAAGATTAAGTCAAAAGATAGAAATGAACCTATTAAGGCAAATTGCATCAGGAACACCATTGTGTTAAACATCTTATTGGAAGCCGTATTCTTTTCATAGTTGGCCAATAAAATAAGGAATGTAACAATGTTTGTCAGAAGAATCATGGCTAAACTTAATCCGTCATAGCCCAGTCGATAGGACATTCTGAAGAACGTATGTTGTTCATTTGAAAATAGTTCAACGAAAGAGTCTGGTTGGAAATTAACCCAACAAGTAATCGCTATCACTACAGAAATTAACGCTCCAATTAACGCAACAATTTTACGTATGTTTTTCGGTGTCACTAAGGACACCAATGAAAAAGCTAATGGTATTATTAGTAGTTCCAATGTGCTTATATTTTAATTAAGAAAAATGTTATAAATCCAATTATTCCGCAAACCATCCAAAAGATATAGCCGTTTACTTTACCACTCTGCCATTTTCGAACAACATCGCCTGATAAACTAACTGTTTTTGCTATTCCTTGAACAATTCCTCCTATAATAAGTGTATCTATTACCGCATAAAATGCTTTGCTTAGTCCTTCAATAGGCTTTACAATTAGTAAATCGTATGCTTCATCCCAATACATGTTTTTATTGGAGAGCTTTTCCCATCCTGTATATTGTTCATCCGCTTTTGGAATTACACCTTTTTTCCTATAAATGATATTCGATAAGAATAGAACGACTAAAACAATAATAATTGCTACTGCTAATAATACTAAAGTTGTATTAAATTCTGGATGTGCTGGATGATGATCTAATCCTAATACATTTGTTCCCAATAATTTATCTAGATAATGTGTGAAATTTCCTTTCAAGAAAATTCCTGGTAAATCAAAAATACCACCAATAACAGACAACACCGCTAAAATCATCAATGGAACCGTCATGTTTAATGGTGATTCGTGAACATGGTGCTCCACATCTTTCGTATCTCTAAATGAACCGTGGAAAACGACAAAGTATAAACGGAACATATAAAGCGCTGTCATCGCTGAACTAATCGCTAATGCGATATAAACACCAACACTTTTCTCAAAAGCAATTCCTAAAATTTCATCTTTAGAAAAGAATCCTGAAAATAGAGGGAATCCTGAAATAGCTAATGTTGCTAATAAGAACGTAATGTGTGTAATTTTGATTTTATCCTTCAAACCACCCATTTTACGAATGCTTTGTTCTCCACCCATAGCGTGAATGACACTTCCAGCACCTAAGAATAATAAAGCTTTGAAGAAAGCATGAGTTGTAACGTGGAAAATGGCAACAGTGTACGCTCCTAAACCGATGGCAACAAATATTAATCCTAATTGTGAGACAGTAGAGTAGGCGAGTACCTTTTTAATATCGTTTTGACGCATGGCGATGAAGGCAGCTACAATTGATGTAATTAATCCGACGTAGAGTATGACATCTTTTATTTCAGGTGTAAATTCTAATAAGAAATTAGAACGTACCATCAAGAAAATACCAGCGGTTACCATTGTTGCTGCGTGAATTAAAGCAGACACAGGTGTAGGTCCTGCCATCGCATCTGGCAACCAAGTAAATAATGGAATTTGTGCAGATTTACCCGTTGCTCCAATAAATAAACTTAAGGTTATCATGGAAACAATAAAGACACTTGGAAGCGCTTCCCCACCTAACATTTTCATTCCAACGACATCGTATTCCAAAGAACCAAAATTTGCAAGAATTAATGCAAATGCAATAAATAATCCTAAGTCACCAACACGGTTCATGATAAATGATTTCCTTCCTGCCTTTGAATTCATTAGGCCTTCATTTTCATCCGCATAATAATAACCAATCAATAAATAGGAACAAACTCCTACACCTTCCCAACCAAAGTAAAGCATAAAGTAATTACTTCCTAGAACAAGGATAAGCATTGAGAATATAAAGAGATTTAAATAAGTGAAAAACTTATAAAAACCTTTATCTCCTGACATGTAACCGATGGAATAAATGTGAATCAATGTTCCAACACCTGTTACAATTAGTGTCATCCAAATGGAAAGATTATCTGCATAAAGTGAAACATCTAAGTGTAGCGTTCCTAAATCAATTGCTGTAAAAAGAATAGATTTTACTGGTTCATCTAATTGGAAGAAAATAACTAAAGCCAAAATAAAAGGAATAGCAGTCATTAAAGTTGCTATGCTACCAATTATTTTCTCTGGCAATCTTTTTCCTATTGTACCATTAATAAGCGCACCGATTAATGGGAATAAAAGTAATAAAGGTAATAGTTGATAAATTGCCATCTTTTAGTTTTTTAGTTTGTTAAACAATCCGACATCTACTGTTTTACTATTTCTGTATAACAACACGAGAATCGATAACCCAACTGCTGCTTCAGCCGCTGCAACCACCATAATGAAAAAGACAAAAATCTGAGCGTCTCCTTTACCATGATAATTAGAGAAAGCGACCATTAGAATGTTGACTGCATTTAGCATCAACTCAACGCACATTAAAATGATAATTGCGTTTCTACGGATAATCACACCAAGTACTCCAATACAGAAGATAATCGTTGCAAGAACGATATAGAACTGTAGTGAGACTCCGTTATTTAAAATTACTCCTTCCATTAGTCAATAACTTGATTTTCTTTTTTAGACAATAATACTGCTCCTACCATAGCTGAGATAAATAGAATGGATGAGATTTCAAAAGGTAATACATATTTGTTAAATAATAATAGACCTAATTGCTCTACCAATCCTATTGAATTATCCGAGTGTTCGATAGCGCCAAATGTTGCATCTTTTAATGCAGCAAACAATACAACAAATAGACTTCCACCAGCAACGGCAGCGCCTATTTTCATCAATCCGGATGTTTTTGGCTCATTATCTTTACTTAAGTTCAGCAACATCAATACAAATAAGAACAATACCATGATGGCTCCAGTGTAGACGATGACGTTAACAATCGCTAAAAATTGAGCATTTAACATGACATAGTTTGCTGATATTAAAAAGAACGTTACGACCAGAAACAAAACACTTCGAATAGGGTGTGGGCTTACCACCACCATAAGCGCTGACCCAATGGTCAGACCGCCTAATATTATAGCCATTATTTCTACTGTACTCATTTTTTTCCTCTTTTACCAGTGTTTTGACGTTTTGTAATATCAATACGGTTATCTACGTCTTCAACTAATTTGTCTTTTCCGTAAATAAACTCTTCTCTTTCAAAATCTGTAGGAACAAGTCTGTCAGTCAAGAATATAGCTTCCTTTGGACACGCTTCTTCACACAAACCACAGAAGATACAACGCAACATGTTGATTTCATATATTGCGGCATATTTTTCTTCTCTATATAGTTTTTCTTCTCCTGGCTCTCTTTCAGCTGCCACCATTGTAATCGCTTCTGCTGGACAAGCCACCGCACACAATCCACAAGCAGTACAGTTTTCCCTTCCCTCCTCATCTCTCTTTAAAACGTGCATACCTCTGTAAACAGGAGCGATAGGACGTAATTCTTTCGGATATCTATAAGTAACAGGTTTTCTGAAAGCATGTTTCAATGTCAAACTCATTCCTTTTAGAACAGCAGGAAGATAGATGCTCTCCATAAAAGTCATTTCTTTTTTGGATACCTCTTTTTTTCTATTTGTCAAACTTTCCATAATTCTATCTTCAATTTCTTTTAGTTAAACCAACCTTTATAAAAAGCAATCACTACAGCCGTAATAACTAAGTTAATTAAGGCAATTGGAATTAATTTTTTCCATCCTAATCGCATTAATTGATCGTATCTAAATCTTGGTAATGTCCATCTAATCCACATAAAGGTAAAAATAACCAAGACAATCTTAATAAAGAATACTGCAACACACAATAGCGCTAATGTGTTTCCGCTAAAGTAATCCATCCCTGGGAAATTATATCCACCTAAGAAAAACGCCGCGATTACTGTTGAAGCAATAAATAAGTTAACATATTCAGCGAAAAGGAAGAATCCCATTTTCATCGCTCCATACTCTGTATGATAACCAGTAATTAATTCACTTTCACATTCTGCCATGTCAAAAGGTGCTCTGTTTGTTTCAGCGATTGAACACACAAAGAAAACGACAAACCCAACAGGTTGATACCAGATGTTCCAATTAAAACCGTGTTGTGCGTCTACAATTTCTCTGATGCTTAAACTACCACTCATCAAGACAATGGTGATCACACTTAATCCCATTGCTAATTCATACGAAATCATTTGAGAAGAAGCACGAATAGCGGAGAACAAAGAGTATTTGTTGTTAGATGCCCAAGCTCCAATCATAATTCCATACACACCGATAGAAGCAACTCCCATAATGTATAGGATACCAATATTAACGTCTGTTACTTGTAAAACAACTGTTCTTCCAAATGCTTCAATGTCAGGTCCCCAAGGAATAACAGCCGATGTCATTAAGGCAACTGTCATTGCAATACCCGGTGCAATCATAAACAAGTACTTATCCGCATTTGCAGGGATAAAGTCTTCTTTAAAGAAAAGCTTTCCACCATCCGCCAATGGTTGCAATATTCCGTAAGGTCCCGCTCTGTTTGGGCCAATACGATCTTGTATCCAAGCTGCTACTTTTCTCTCAAAATATGTTTGATAAGCCGCAATACCAAGCGAAAGCGCAAACAATATTAAGATAAGAATACTTTTTTCAATTAATAATCCAGTATCCATTAATCAAGACTTTTAGTGTTGTTTTCAATTTTATTCTTTTCATCCAAAGGATTCGGCAATGTATAATGATTTTGA
The DNA here is from genome assembly GCA_040394775.1 of Taishania pollutisoli. Lineage (GTDB taxonomy): Bacteria > Bacteroidota > Bacteroidia > Flavobacteriales_D > Crocinitomicaceae > 40-80. The sequence goes on along the minus strand of JBEBRN010000001.1, from coordinate 33,625 downwards.
GAAATTACGGAATGTCTATCAATCAATCGAGGGCCTTCAATCGTCCATTTAGAGACATCTTTTGATTCAAAGCGACATTCGTTACATATCCATGAAGCTTTTCCGTCAACGACTTCTACTTCGTGGTATTTATCTCTTCGAACAGTTACACGATAGATTTCATTTCCAAACATCCAAACGGAAGCTTTACCGCAACACTTTGTACACTCTCTATGTGCATTCATTGGTTTTAAGAACCAAACACGTGATTTGAAACGGAATGTTTTATCAGTCAATGCACCGACAGGGCAAACATCAATCATATTTCCAGAGAAATCATTGTCAACTGCTGCTTGAATGTAAGTCGATATTTCTGCTTCGATTCCTCTATGAATAATACCATGAACACGCTTGTCTGTCAATTGATTAGCCACTAAAACGCAACGATAACATAAAATGCAACGATTCATGTGAAGCTTTATCTTATCACCTATATCAATAGGAGCAAAGGTTCTTTTTTCTTCACGGAAACGACTTCCTTCAATACCGTGATCAAAGCTCAAGTCTTGTAAATCACACTCTCCAGCTTGGTCACAAACAGGACAATCTAATGGGTGATTGATGAGTAAAAACTCAGTTACACCCTTACGTCCTTCTAATGCTTTTTCACTGGTAATATTTTTAATTTCCATACCATCTTGTACCTCTGTTCTACAGGAAGCAACAAGTTTTGGCATAGGACGAGGGTCTCTTTCGGAACCTTTAGAAACTTCTACTAAGCAAGTACGACATCTACCGCCACTTTCCTCTAATGAAGAATAGTAACACATAGCAGGTGGAACAATTGCTCCTCCAGCTTGACGTGCTGCATCAAGAATGGTTGTCCCTGCTTTTACTTCTATTTCTACTCCGTCAATGGTTACTTTTACCATAACTTCTTAATTAATCTATTATTAAACTATTACACTTCGAGGCATTCCAAAATTTCTTTTGATTGCTTCTTCGGGTTTCAGCGCATGCCATTCGAACTCATCACGGAAATGTCGGATTGCAGCGGCAACTGGCCAAGCGGCAGCATCTCCTAATGGACAAATGGTGTGTCCTTCAATTTTCTTATTAACATCTTCTAATAAAGCGATATCTTCCATGTCACCTTTTCCGTGTTCTAATCGGTGAAGTACGTTTTCCATCCATCTCGTTCCTTCACGGCATGGTGTACATTGTCCACACGATTCATGTGCATAAAAACGAGAAAAATTCCACGTGTTTTTTATAATGCATTGATCCTCATCAAAAACAATAAATCCTCCTGAACCTAACATGGATCCTGTGATGAAACCACCGTCGGATAAAGATTCATAACTCATGTAGCGTGTGTCTCCTTTTGCCGTTTTTGTAATCAAATGTGGCGGTAAAATAGGAACGGAAGAACCACCAGGAATTAACGCTTTGAGTTGTTTTCCGTTTTTGATACCACGACACCAATCATCACCGTAGATAAATTCCTCTACCGTCATGCTCATGTCAATTTCATATACTCCCGGTCTTTCTAAATTACCACAAGCTGAAATTAATTTTGTTCCTTTACTTAGTTCGGTTCCAAATTTACCATACTCCTCCGCACCTAAATTGATAATAGGAACGACTGTTGCCAAACTTTCCACGTTATTGACCACGGTTGGTCTTCCCCATAAACCTTTTACAGCTGGGAAAGGTGGTTTGATACGAGGATTTCCTCTTTTTCCTTCTAAGGATTCAAGTAACGCTGTTTCTTCTCCACAAATATATGCACCTCCTCCTGGAGAAACTCTTAAATCTAAGTCGTAACCAGATCCTAAAATATTTTTTCCTAAAAAGCCATTCGCATACGCTTCTTCAATTGCTTTTTCAAGAATATCCATCACGAAGATATATTCACCACGAATATAGATATACGATAAATTAGCACCTAACGCAAAGCTAGAAACAATCATTCCTTCAATCAATAAATGAGGAATGTGTTCCATTAAGTATCTATCTTTAAATGTTCCTGGTTCTGACTCATCTGCATTGCAAACTAAATGTCTCGGAATGCCCTCAGGCTTAGCTAAAAAAGACCATTTTAATCCTGTTGGAAAACCTGCTCCACCACGACCTTTTAAGCCTGACTTCTTAACTTCTTCCACAACATCTGTAGGAGACATTGTTTTTAAGGCTTTTTCTACCGAACGATAACCGCCATTTTTGCGATACACCTCAAACGTTTCAATTCCTGGTACGTCTATATGTTCTAAAAGTAATTTTGTTCCCATAACTCCCATTAAATTGTAACTTCTCCTCTTTTACAAGCTTCGATTAATTCATCCACTTTTTCAGGAGTCAAGTTTTCGTGATAATATTTACCACATTGTAACATCGGCCCATAACCACATGCACCTAGGCATTGTGTTGTTTGTATCGTAAACATACCGTCTGAAGTTGTTTCTCCAATATTGATACCTAGCTTTTCTTCTAAGTGATCTAGAATGTTGTCACTTCCAACAAGCATACAAGGTCCCGTATGACATACTTCAAATACGTACTTTCCAACAGGTACGAGATTGAACATGGTGTAGAATGTTGCCACCTCGTAGACTTCAATTGGTTCTATTTGTAGCATTTCGGCTACCATATCCATCGTGTCAGGACTTAACCATCCGCCCGCCTCTTCTTCTACAATATGTAAAATACGAAGAATAGCACTTTTAGCTTTGTCTTCTGGATAATACCCCATCACTTTCTGAATCTCAGCTTTTGCTTTTTCACTCAGAACTGGGCGTTCTTTTTGTACAATTTTGGTTACAAACATAACTTATGCGTCTAATTCTCCTGCGATCACGTTCAAACTACTCAATGTCACTACAGCATCAGAGATACTTTGACCAGTAATCATTTCAGGATATGCTTGGTAATAAATAAAACAAGGTCTTCTAAATTGTAAGCGATACGGTGTTCTACCACCATCACTGGTTAAATAGAATCCTAACTCACCGTTTCCAGCTTCAATACTATGATAAACTTCTCCAACTGGAATCGGCGTTTCACCCATCACAATCTTAAATTGATAGATTAATGATTCCATTTTGTTATAAACATCGTCTTTTCGAGGGACATAAAATTCAGGTACATCTGCGTGATACGGTCCTTCAGGTAAATTTTCAAAAGCCTGTTTAATAATTCTTAAACTCTGGCGTGTTTCTTCTTGACGAACCATGAAACGATCGTATGTATCACCACCTGTTCCTACGGGAATGTCAAATTCAAAATCTTCGTACGAACTATACGGATTCATCACCCGAACATCGTAATCAACACCTGCCGCTCTTAAGTTGGGGCCTGAAAAAGAATATTCTAGCGCTCTTTCACCAGAAATAGGACCTACACCGATGGTTCTGTCCATGAAAATTCTGTTGCGAGAAAGCAAAGCATCGTATTCTTCAAATGCCTTAGAAAATGTTTTAAGGAATTCGGTTAACTTCTTATGAAAATCAGGATTGAAATCTCTTTCAAATCCACCAATTCGACCAATATTTGTCGTTAAACGTAAACCGCAAACTTCTTCCCAAATATCATAGATCTGCTCACGTAATTGGAATGCCCATGTAAAACCTGTTAAGGCACCTGAGTCAACACCGATAACGGAAGTACAAACCAAATGGTCTGCCATACGTGCTAATTCCATGATGATGACACGCATGTATTGAACACGTTTTGGAATTTCTATTCCTGCTAATTTTTCAACGGTCATCTGCCAACCAATGTTGTTTAAAGGAGCAGAACAGTAATTCAAACGGTCTGTAATAGGTGTTATTTGATGAAATGGTCTTCTTTCTGCCAGTTTCTCAAAAGCACGGTGAATGTAACCCACTGTTTGTTCCGAAGACAACACTGTCTCACCATCAATTTGCAAGATATTTTGAAAAATACCGTGTGTTGCTGGATGCGTTGGCCCTAAGTTTAGGGTAGCAGTTTCGCCGTCAATTGTATCGCGCTTAGCTCCGATATCTGAATTGTTGTATTTTTTGATATCTTCCATAATCATCTTCCAAAAAAGCGGTTATCTTTATCTTCTCTCGTGCGATCTTCCAAAGGATATTCTTTGCGCATAGGGAAGTAATCTTGATCTTCCATATTCAAAATCTTTTTAAGATTCGGATGTCCTTTAAAAATTACTCCAAAGAAATCGTATGTTTCTCTTTCCATCCAATTGGCGCCAGCAAAAACATCTACAATGGTATCAATTTCTGGTTGTTCAATTGAAAGTTTTGATTTAACACGTAAGCGAACATTATTCGTTAAGCTATGTAACTGATAGATTACTTCTAATTCAGCTCCTTTATTATCTGGATAATGAATAGCAGCAATGTTTGTCAAATAACCCATTTTAATGGTTTCATTTTCTTTCAACCATTTCACTACTTCCTTCGCTTTCGTTGCGGGAACATAAACGTTCATTAAGCCAAAAGCTTCATTATGTTCCAAGATGCTTTCACCAAATGCAGTTTGTAAAAAGGATAAAAGCTCTTCGTTTGTAATTTTACTTAGACTCATTTGACTTTGATATCGTTTTCGATGTTGTAATTAGACAACAAATGTTTATACTCTTCTGAATATCTTCTGCGAAGGGATTCATTACGAACTAATTTTTGAATATTCATGACACCATCTAATATTTGTTCAGGTCTCGGTGGACATCCAGGAACGTAAACATCGACAGGAATTACACGGTCAATGCCTTGTAAAACGCTATAGGTGTCAAAAAAACCACCAGAAGAAGCACATGCACCAACTGAAATCACCCATTTAGGCTCAGACATTTGCTCATATACTTGTTTCAATATCGGTGCTAATTTCTTTGAGATTGTTCCAGCTACAATTAACAAATCCGCTTGACGAGGAGAGAAAGACATTCTTTCCATTCCAAAACGGGCTAAATCATAATGTGAACCCATTGTTGCCATGTATGCAATTCCACAACAAGAAGTGGCGAAAGGCAATGGCCATAGTGAATTAGCACGTGCTGCACCAATTACTTTATCCAGCATCGTCAATTGGAATTCACCTCCATAATTGATGCTATCTACTGGTTTATCATTTTCTAATTGTGCCATTCTAAAGCTCCTTTTTTAATGATATAAATAAATCCAATAAAGAAAAACCCAACAAATATGAGAACTGCAAACAACCCACTTAACTGCAGTGCAGAGAAGTTAACGGCATAAGGGTAGAAGAAAATAACCTCTACATCAAATAGCACGAATAAGATAGCTACCATAAAATATCGAACAGGAACAGGGAAACGAGCGTCACCGACAGACTCAAGTCCACATTCAAAATTCATATCCTTCTTTCGAGAATGTAATTTAGGGCCTAATTTTGGTACTAAAAAGATGACAGCCAAAGAGAATACAACGGCGACCATCGCCTGTATTAAAATTGGAATAAAATCAACATTTGAAGACATAGTTTTCCTTTAAAAAATCACTCACAAAATTAAAACTTATTAACAACTAATCAACAGTCCTCATTGCTTACAACCTTAATATGGGTATATTAGTGTTTAACATACTATTCCGCCAATAGACTAACTGTTTGATTTAAAATAAATTGAACATTAAAAAACCGCAAACAAGAATGATTCTAAATTAGAAATATTGGCATTATTAATAAGAAATTAAGAGTTTAACTGAGCTTGTCGGTCAAGATGCGAATTTCAATAATAGGAGATATTTTTTCGTAGAGGATATTGTAAACGGCTTCAACAATTGGCATTTCAACGTTAAATTTCTTGTTGATTTCCATGATGCTTTTTACCGCATAATACCCTTCTGCTATCATGTCCATTTCCATTTGTGCTGACTTGACAGAATATCCTTTTCCAATCATGTGACCAAAGGCTCTATTTCTGGAAAACTGAGAATAAGCAGTTACCAATAAATCACCTAAATATGCACTTGATTTAACGTCCCTATGGATAGGGCTTACCTCGTCGATAAAGTCTTCTATTTCTTGGATTGCGTTAGATATCAAAACTGCTTGAAAATTATCTCCATATCCTATACCCGAGCATATTCCAGAAGCAATAGCATATACGTTTTTAAGAACGGCACTTAACTCTGTTCCAAATAGATCATCAGAAACGGTTGTTTTAATATAGCGACACGCTAAAACTTCCGCCATATCTTCGGCAATTGATTCATCTTGACATGCAACAGTTAAATAAGACAATCGTTCTAAAGCGACTTCTTCTGCGTGACATGGGCCGCAAATAATCCCAATATTACAGTAAGGGACATCAAAAGACTTATGAAAATAACGAGCAGGAATTGATAAGTATTCTGGTATAATTCCTTTTACAGCAGAAAAAATGATTTTATCTTTGAAGAGTGTAATATCTATATTTTCGAATAGATTTACTAAAAAAGCAGATGGTGTTGCAATGATGATAACATTCGAATTTTCAAGCACCCATGCCAAATCATCCGAAACATTTATTTTTTCTGTTTTTAATTCTACTCCTTGAAGATATTTAGGATTGCTTTTGTATTTTTTGATATAATTGACTGAACTTTCGGAGCGTACAAACCAATTTAAATCCGTGACATTATTGCATAATATTTTCACTAAAGCCGTTGCCCAACTTCCTCCTCCAATGACGCCTACTTTATAATTTTCTTCCATTAATTTGGAGTATAATATGCTTTTAGATTTTTCAAATATGGGGTTTTTTTTGATAATAATGTTAAAATGAAGTCACATAAGATGAAAAACACCGTTGTTTAGATTCATTTTTTTTTAGAAGGTCATTTTTTATATTAATTCACTACACTTGGCTGATTTGATATTGAAGCATTATAAATCAACTGTTATTTTTAAATCGTATTTTAATTCATGGACTATAAATCGTAATTTAGCCCCACAACATCGAATAAATGGCAACAATTAACATAATTAATATTAAAGGCCTCGTTCAAGTAGGTGAAAATTTTCCATCTTTTTTGACAGGTAAAATGATGAAGAATCTTCCCGTCATTGAGAACGCATTTATAACTCTTCAAGATGGCAAAATAGCCAATTATGGTTCAATGAAAGATTTCATAGCTCCAAGTAAAGAACTTACTACTGAAATAATTGATGCTACAGATAGATATGTTTTACCCACATTTGTTGACGCTCATTCGCACACTGTTTTTGCTCAACCTAGAGAAGAAGAATTTGTAGACAGAATCAACGGATTAACCTACGAAGAAATAGCCTTAAAAGGTGGCGGGATATTAAATTCCGTTCGTCGTTTGCAAGAAAAATCGGAGGATATCTTATTTGATGAAGCGAAACTACGTGTAGAGAAAATGATTGCGTATGGAACAGGTGCATTGGAAATTAAATCGGGTTATGGGTTGAGTGTTGAAGCAGAATTGAAAATGCTTCGCGTTATTCAACGGTTGAAAAATCATTTTCCGATTCCGATAAAGGCTACTTTTTTGGGGGCTCATGCGTTTCCTCAAGAATATAAAGAAAATCATGAAGGTTATATTTCTTTGATAATAAACGAGCTATTACCGAAAATTGCGGTTGAAAACTTAGCGGATTATATTGATGTCTTCTGCGAGCGTAATTATTTCTCTGTAGAAGAGATGGAACGCATTCTTTTAGCCGGGAAAAAATACGGACTGAAGCCTAAGGTCCATGTGAATCAATTTAGTGTTTTGGGTGGAATTGAAAAAGCAATTGAATTAGGAGCCGTTTCAGTTGATCATTTAGAAGAGATTAGTGATAATGACATTGAACAATTAAAAGGAACAAATTGTATCCCTACACTTTTACCGGGCTGTTCCCACTTTATCAATATTCCATTTGCCGATGCACGAAAGATGTTAAATGCCGATTTACCCATCGCATTAGCATCTGATTTTAATCCTGGGACGACTCCCAATTCCAATATGTCGGTAGTTTGGAGTTTAGCGTGTGTCAAAATGCGCTTAACACCTGAAGAAGCATTTAACGCGATGACTATTAATGCGGCTAAGGCGTTAGAATTACAAGATGAGGTAGGAACGATTACAAAAGGGAAGCGTGGCAATGTGATGATTACTAAAAAGGTTCCTTCCTTAGCCTACATTCCGTATGCATTTGGTGATCAATTAATTGATAGAGTAGTGATTAGTGACTAAAATTTCAACCTAATGTTTTTCTGATATTTTCTTTTGTCTTGGCGTCATTTCCAATAAACAACGTGTCTCCAAATTGAATCACAGGACGTTTTAAAAATGTATAATCACTAAGGATTAAATCTTTATAATCTTCATCTTTTTTAACAGTATCCTTAACAGCAGAATAACTCCTAGATTTTTTAGAGAAAAGTGCTTCGTAAGAAGCTGTTTGATTGTATAATTTATCTAGTTCTTCAAGGGTTATTGCTTGCTTTTTAATATCAATAAGTTCAAATGCCGAAAGATCTTTAATTGATTTTAATATCTCTTTACAAGTAGAACATGTTCCTAGGTAAAAAATTTTGTTTATATTCATCGCCAATTAATAAAATAGTCCCGTTTTATATAGTGAAACGAAACTACGGAAAATTAATTTATATTTGCGAACATTTAAAAATAATAAGCTTATGTCAACCGAAAAAACGAGATATTCAGATCAAGAGTTAGAGGAGTTTAAGCAGTTAATTTTGGACAAATTACAAGGTGCTCAGAACGACTACGATTTACTCAAAAATTCCTTGTCCAACAACAATCACGGAACAGACGATACAGGCCGCACATTCAATATGATGGAAGATGGTTCTGACACGCTTTCTAGAGAAGAGGTGGCACAATTAAGCGCAAGACAACAAAAGTTTATTGAAAACTTAAGAATGGCGCTCATCAGAATTGAAAATAAGACCTACGGAATTTGTCGAGAAACAGGTAAACTTATATCTAAAGAAAGATTGAAGTTGGTTCCTCATGCGACATTAAGTATTGAAGCAAAAAATGCTAAGAACAAATAATCATAAGAAACATTATATCCTAATAGGGGCTTTAGTAGCCCTTATTTTGTTAATAGACCAAGTTATCAAAATTTGGGTAAAAAGCTCATTCGATAATACACCGATAAATATTTTCGGGGAATGGTTCAGGATGGTATATGTCGAAAACCCAGGAATGGCCTTCGGAACGACATTTGGGGCTGGTATTTGGCCAAAATTAACATTGAGTCTCTTACGAATTGGAGCTATTATTGCTATCATTTTCTATGTATTAAAAAGAATCAAGGAAGGTGTCAGCACTGAATTTGTGATTGTTGGAGGTTTGGTATTAAGTGGAGCACTTGGCAACTTAGTGGACTCTATGTTTTATGATTTTATATTTACCTTCGATCCTTGCTATTACTATAATTTCCAAGAAGGTTCTGGGATTTTTAACGACTGCCAATTCTTTGGTAAAGTAGAAGTACGTCCCCAAGGATTTTTGATGGGTAACGTTGTGGATATGTTTCAGTTTAATTTAACATGGCCAAATTGGGTTCCGTATTTAGGAGGACAAGAGGTTTTTCCTGCTGTTTGGAACATTGCCGACGGTGCTATTTCTATAGCTGTAATTTGGATTTTTATCCGTTATAAAACGTTGATAAAGAAATAAAATATTGTTAAATGCCTAATTAGCACGATAAGACTTTATCTTTTCAAATTTTTTTAACCTATATTTGTAATTCATACTTAAAATTAATCATTTATGAAAAAGAATTTACTTTTAGTACTTGGGTTTACGTTTGCATTTGGTGCAACTGCTCAAGTAGCAAATAAGCATTCTTTGAAACTTGAAAATAGACCCATTCTGACAGTTAAAGACATGGGTAGTTATTATAATTTTTCAAAGGACAACAACAATTTTACAGCTAAAGCTGGTGGAGATGTAATTTGGTCAGAAGACTTCACAAATGCAAATGGGTGGGTATTCGACAACCAAGGTCAAACAGCAGCCAACACTGGTTGGGATACTGTTACGACTACTAGATCATGGGCTACCCAATATAATATTATTACGAAAAAAATTCTTTCTACTTCTGGAGGTAATTTCTTAGAAGTAGTAAATGGTAAGATTATTATCTCAGGATCTAATCAAACTTCAGATTCACCTATAGACGTAATTTATACGGCAACATCTCCTTCTATTACAGTACCAAACCCAAATGTAACAGTTCGTTTCTTACAATACGGAGCGTTATTTAATGATAGCCAGACAATGGAGGTATCAGTAGATGGTAGTAACTGGATTGAGGTTTTCTCAAATAATGACAGAAAAACACAAGAAGCATATGCTAATCCTGAACTAGTTGAGGCAAACTTAGGTTTAGCAGGTCTTCCAGCTGCAACAACGTCTATTCAATTTCGTTTTAAATTTACATCTCGTATTACTGGCCCTACTGCAACAAATCCTATGGCTTGGTTAGCTATGGGTTGGATGATTGATGATATTGATGTTGTGGAGAATTATAGTTCTGATTTAAAACTTCAAGAGCCTTTAGTAACTTCAGCAGGTGTTAGATATTCTAAAGTTCCAGCTGCACAAGGTCATGAAGTAGCAGTATTAAATTCAGCATTAAACAATGGTATTGATACTTTGACTGATGTAATGAGTTATGTAAAAATGACAACACCAACAGGTGAAAGTATTGATACTCTTGCAGGAAATCCACTTTTAGCTTCTTACTTAGTGGATTCAATTGTTCACTCTTTTAATTTAACAGATTTGGGAACTTATAAAGTTTCTGATTTCGGAGCTTACTTTGATGGAACAGATGAGGTGCCTGAAAATGACACATCTAGTTATTCCTTCTCTTTAGACTTTGGAGGGGATATCTACGCATTAGACTTAGGAGGAACTCCTAGCGAATATGATTACGAAAACGAAAATTTAGAATACCGTGTTGGAAACGTTTTTGACATGTATGCTGATGCTGAAGTAACAGGTATTGACATCTTCTTATATGCTTCTGGAAATGTTAAGAGCACTGTAGGAAATGAAATTTATGGAGCTGTTCGTGAATATCAAGGTGCTGGCGATAATCCAATTCTTGCAAGAACAGAGAATTACGGAATTTTTGCAACTGATAATAATAAATGGATTACATTAGTATTTGAAGAGCCTGTTCAATTATACCAAGATGCAACTTATCTTGCAACTGTTGAAACATATGGTTCAGGAAATACAGGTGCGAATGTTTATGACATGGTTATAGGATTTTCTGGTGAGTCATTAAGAGGTTCTTCTTTAGCTTATTATGCTTCAGGAAGTACTACTCAGTGGTATATCGCAGGTACTGGTGGAACACCAATGGTACGTATGAACTTTACGCCAGGTTTAGTTTCTACATCTAACTTAAACGAATCTTTAAAAGTGAATATCTATCCAAACCCAGCTAAAGATGCTGCAGTAGTAGATTACAATACAGCTTTTGACGGAAATGTTACAGTTTCAGTTGTTGATTTAAGCGGAAGAACTGTTTACACAAACACTTTTGCTAATCAAACAGCAGGTAACAATAAAGTAGAATTAAATACAAGTGATTTTAACGCTGGTGTATACCAAGTAGTTATTAACGCTAACAGCTCTACAGTTACAAAGAAATTAGTGATTAGATAATAAACACTTCTTAATATTGAAAAGGGTTGCGAAAGCAACCCTTTTTTTATGCTTTATTTTTTTCCTTATAGTTTGTTGAGGAATGACTAAAACACCTTTTTAATGGTATTTTTAGATGAGGAATATTCTAATTGACCAAAATTAATGGTACTTTTGAAACGAGTCAAATTCTTATTTTGAAGTCAGATTATATCGTTATGAAATTACAATATCTTATCGTATTTGTATCATTTTTGTTTTTATCTAACTCTTGTAAAGAAACGCACAAAAGTAAAAGTGTTGAAACTAGTTTTCATAGTATTCCATTAAAATATGCTACGTCATTTTTACTGTCAGAAAATAATCAAACCTATAAAATTGACCTCATCAGCACAGAGGACAAATCAATAATCACGTCGTATTTTTTCTCTAAAGAACAGAATGTAAAATACCGAACTGCCGTTTTTTCCTCATCAGTGATAGGTTATTTAGACGTATTGAATGAGCTTAAAACTGTTGTCGGTGTTGAAAAACTAAACTCGATTTACAATTCAGAACTTCTACTATTAAAAGATAATAGAAAACTAAAAGAGTACATTGATTATTCATTGGTTAATCCTGAGAAACTTCATCGAGATGGGGTAAACCTTCTGTTTTATAGCCTTTTTACCGCTCAACTAAATCCAATTGACCAAAAATTAAAACAGTTAAATATTTTAGCTATTCCTCTTTTAGAATGGAAAGAACAAGATCCACTAGGAAAAGCAGAATGGTTAAAATTATACGGAGTTGTTTTTGGATGTTTTGATAAAGCAGTAAAAGATTTCAACGAGATTGAGAGCAATTATCTTAAGGTTAAAAATGAAGTGACATCTTCTTCTTTAATAAAACCAAAAGTACTCGCTAATTCGATGTTTCAGGATGTTTGGTATTTACCCGGAGGGAATTCCTACATGGCTAAGTTTATTGCTGATGCAGGTGGTGATTATGTGCTTAAAGTCGACCAATCTACAGGAGCTAAAGCTTTTACTTTTGAACAGATATATTCAAACTACGCTGGTGCAACAATATGGATAAATAGTGCTGAATCGACTCAAAAAGAATTGCTATCAGCTTATGAAGGATATCAAAACATGAACGCTTTTAAAACGGGAAGAATGTATACTTTTACAAAGAATGCTATCAAGTATTTTGAAGAAGCACCAGTTAAACCTCATGTTTTACTAAAAGATTTAAATTCTATTTTTTCGTCAGATACACCAAAGGATTTATATTTTTACGATAAAGTGAGATAATTTGAATAACACAAAAAGTAAATATTGGCTTGTCTTTGGAATGGGTTTGTTAACATTCCTTTTCTTGCTACATCTAATGGCTTGGGAGTGGAACTTCTCCTTTTTCAGTGATGATGTTATTCTACATTCGATAAGAATACCAAGAAGTCTAGCAACATTGTTTTGTGGGTTATTACTCGCCGTTTCTGGATTACTGTTACAGATATTGTTTTCGAATCCTTTAGCAGGCCCTTCTATTCTCGGAATTAGCTCTGGTGCTAGCTTAGGTGTTGCGTTAGCTGTTATTCTAGGTGTTGGCTCTCTAGGCACGTCTGTATCTGCTTTGATTGGTGCCTTTATCTATACCTTGCTCCTCATTTTTTCGATGCGCTTTGTCAAATCGTCTATTTCTTTATTACTGGTAGGTATCATGTTGAGTAGTTTTACGGTTGCCTTTATTGATATTTTACAAGTTTATGCACAAGAAGCGAGGTTAAAATACTTTATTTTGTGGGGAATGGGCTCATTACAACAAGTGAATACCAGTGAATTGTATTGGTTTGCCTTTGCTGCTGTGGTTGTTATTCTGTTCTCAATATACATTAGTAAAGATCTGACAGTATATTCACAAGGAGAAGAGTTCGCGACTCACTTAGGTGTAAATATTCGACGACTAAGGTGGTTTATCATTGGTATTACTGCAATAGCTGTTGCCGTTACTACTGCTTTTTGTGGACCTATTTCATTTATTGGGATAGCGGTTCCTAATATGGTACGAATACTACTCAACACGACGAATAGCATGAAATTATTAGTTGGCTGTTTAATTTTTGGACCCGCACTGCTATTACTCTGTGATGGATTGATTTTATTGTTAGATAATTACTTTATTTTACCCATCAACTCAATGACGGCGCTTTTTGGAGCTCCATTTATCATTTGGATAATTTTAAAACAACTAAAATGATTCAATTTAATCACTATAAAGTAAGTGTTGACAATCATTTTTTGTTTGAAGTGGAGAATTTTTCCATTGAAAAAGGAAATGTCTATTATCTAATTGGTAAAAATGGAGTGGGAAAATCTACTTTTTTAAAATCAATTATCAATTTTGAAGATAAAACAGAGGGAATTATCATTGATCGTATTTTAAAACAAAAATTAAAACAAAAAGAATTAGCTCAAAAAATTGCGTATGTACCTTCCAAAGTTACTTTGAATAATTTTACATCCGTAGAAGATTTTTTGTTAATGGGGCGCTATCCATACGGTAGTCCATTTTCAGGTTTTAATGTAGAAGATAAAAAGCGCCTAGAGGATGTTATCCAACTATTAGAGATTAACGATATACGTTTTAAATTTATGCACCAATTAAGCGATGGTCAGCAGCAGCTTATATCCATTGGACGAGCGTTAGTGCAAGAAGTAGACTATTTATTACTGGATGAACCAACTGCATTTCTAGATTACTATAATAAAAAACGTATTTTCAATTTAGTAGAAGAGTTAAGCCGTGAAAAGAAAATGGGTATTGCTATTGTTTCACATGACATTGACTATTTGTTAAAGCAATCAAAATGTATTTTTTACGTAGACTCAAGTACTAAAAAGCTCCTTCTTTTAGAGCAACCATTCGCCACAAATTTTGAGAATATTATTGAAAAAATCTATCAATAAAAATATTTTTTTTACTACTATCATGATTTCAAATATTTTCAATTTATCTTTGCTCTTTATTTCTATTAATTCTTAACGAAAAATGACTACTAAAAAAGGTCTTCTTTTACTTCTGTTTATAGCAGTTTTTTCTAATTTCTCGATAGCCGAAAATGCCCCTTCTTTAAAAGGTAGCGTTGTTAGTATGAGTACACATCGAGGGATGAAAGATGTACCAATGACAATTTCGTTAAATGACACGGCTCAAGTTTTTACAGCAAAAGCCATTTCCGATTCAAAAGGGAACTATGTTTTTAAGGATATCCCGTATGGCAAATACACATTAACAGTTGACAACCAAGAGTTTCATTATAAGAAGTTTGACTTCGAGATAACGCCAACTCATACGCCCATCATGAAATTTGAATTATCCAAGAATGTTACTTGGATGTTTGATTGGGGAAAAGTAGAACGTAAAGTAGATAAAGAGGGAAACGTATCTTATCATCATCCAACTTCTCACCTTGTTGCTAGAATTGCTTTAGGAATCTATGCAGCATGTTTGATTTTAATCTTCCTATACGCACTTATACAATTTTCTCTAGCGGTAACTTATGCAAGAAGCAAAAAGAAAAAGAGCCCAGAAAAGGCTATTGAATTTGATGGTCACTTTGCGCCAAAAGTAACGATTCAGTTGCCGATGTACAATGAAATGTATGTGGCTGAGCGAATTATTGAAGAAACGGCAAAAATCGAATATCCTCGTGATAAATTTGAAATTCAGGTGTTGGATGATTCTACCGATGAGACGAAAGAATTAATCGCCAATAAAGTAGCTGAAATTGCAGCTACAGGAGTTAATATTAAACACATTCACCGTACCGATAGAACAGGTTATAAAGCAGGAGCGCTTGACGCTGCAATGGGCGCAGTAGAAGGAGAGTTTATTGCTATTTTTGATGCTGACTTTATGCCAGACAAAGACTTTTTGAAAAAAACGATTCCGTATTTTGAAAATTCAAAAATTGGTGTTGTTCAAACACGTTGGGGACATATTAATAAAGATTATTCCTTATTAACTGAATTACAAGGGTTTGGTTTAGATGGCCACTTTTCTGTAGAACAAACAGGAAGAACTGCAGCTGGCCATTTTATTAACTTTAATGGAACGGCAGGTATATGGAGAAAAGAAACTATTTATAGCGCTGGAGGTTGGGAACACGATACCTTGACAGAAGATCTAGATTTGTCTTACCGTGCACAAATGAAAGGTTGGAAATTCAAGTACTTAGAAGATGTTGTTTCTCCTGCTGAACTACCTATTACGGTTTCTGCGTTGAAAAATCAGCAACACCGATGGATGAAAGGTGGAACAGAGTGTTTCAAGAAAATGTGGAAACGTTTATTGTTCGCTAAAGATGTTCGTTTTTCGGATAAATTACATGGACTTTCTCATCTTTTCAATTCCTCTGTATTTTTATCTATAATGGTCATGTCATTGTTAAGTATAGTTGTATTGCAAGTAAAAGATAGTTTTGCAGACTTAAATTACATTATTCAATTTGGATCATTCTTTATCATAAGTACAGTTCTACTGTTTTATTATTATTGGGTAGGTTATCGTTATAAGACGGAGAAAAAAGTGAAAACATTCTTCTCATATACGTGGACATTCTTTAGATATTTGACGGTTATCATGGGACTTACCTTGAACAATACAGTTGCTGTTTTAGAAGGTTATTTTGGGATTAAATCTTCTTTTGTGAGAACGCCAAAGTTCAACGTTAATGCGAAGTCTGACTTTCAAGGGAATAAATACGACAAGAAGAAAATAAACTTACTAACCATCTTCGAAGGTGTCTTCATGGTAATCTTTGGTTTTACCGCAATTAATAGAACAATATATGGAGACCTTGGAATGGTGCCATTTCACGCAATGCTTGCTATTGGTTACGGAATTATCTTCTTTAATTCAATTAAGGAATTAAAATATAAAGGATAATTGTTAGTACGACTTTAAACTAGCTTTTCTTATGGCCCTTTTCTGTTTTTCAGTTAAGTTATGTTGCCCTTGGTAGATTCCTTTTGTCTCCCAATCGCCATACATTGGATTCGGTAAAACGATGAACTGTACACCAAAATCGGCTTCAACTTCATCGGTTAATTGATTTCTCTTATCGGTTGAATTTACACTAAAATTAGCAGAAAAATCTCCGAGATTATCACCCATGAATAAAACAACCGTATAGTTTTTAGCTACGTTTTCAAAACGCTTTTGCTTAGAACTTCCTTCGTTATCTAGCATTAAGAAAACGTGAGCGCTGTCAGCATAGGGAAAACCTACTTTTTTTAAGTTTTCTATTGTTGTTTCTTTTTGCTCTGTAAAACGATTGGAGACATAAAATATTTCAACACCCTTACTTTGTGCATAATTTAAAAATGTTTTAGCTCCAGGAATTGCATTTGCGCTTATTTTATTTCCCCAGTTAACCCACTCTTCTCTCGTATATTCTTCATTATCGATAATCAATTTTGCATTATAAGGACTGTTGTCCAAAACCGTTTCATCGATATCAGTAATAATGGCTAATTTCTTTTCAGGTGATGTATTGTTTGCTAAAATAATATCCAATCGCATCTTTGCTGTATTAAACGCTTGATAACAGAGCGCACGGTATTCGCTAGCATTCTGTTGCCACATGACAGACTGAACGGAATATTCTCTGGAAGGAATGGTTGAATCGTTGTTAGTAATGGTTGTTTGTTTAACACTAACACATCCTGTTAGCAGGAATACAGCTAAAACAATCGTTGAGTTAAATAATTTCTTTTTCATGTGATTACTTTAATATGAGCACTTAAAGATACAAAGCTTCATTAAACTTTTAAGTTAATAGGTATTTTATAAGAAAAGCTAAAATAATCATTGTTATCAACCATTCAATAAGAAACGTCTCATTTTTTCCATTCTTCTCTTTTTATTTTTAAATTTGTTCTCTCAAATTAAGATAATTATGGCTAAAATTCGTAAACAAGAAGCTTTAGACTATCATGCACAAGGTAGACCAGGAAAAATTGCAGTTGTACCAACAAAGCCATATTCGACCATTAAAGACCTCGGACTTGCGTATTCGCCAGGTGTTGCCGAGCCTTGCCTAAGAATCGCTGAAAATCAATCAGACGTATACAAATATACTGCTAAAGGAAATCTCGTTGCTGTTATTACGAATGGTACAGCTGTTTTAGGATTGGGAAACATTGGACCTCACGCTTCTAAACCAGTAATGGAAGGAAAAGGATTACTTTTTAAAATATTTGCTGACATTGATGTTTTCGATATTGAAATTGATGCAAACGATCCTGAAAAATTTATTGAAGCAGTAAAAGCTATTTCGCCAACATTTGGAGGAATAAACCTTGAAGATATCAAAGCACCAGAAGCTTTTGATATAGAAAAACGTTTAAAAGAAGAGTTGGACATTCCAGTTATGCACGATGACCAACATGGAACAGCTATTATTTCTTCCGCAGCTTTATTGAATTGCTTAGAGTTAAATGGTAAAAAAATCGAGAAGGTTAAAGTTGTTGTTTCTGGAGCTGGTGCAGCGGCTATTTCTTGCGCAACACTTTACGTTGCTTTAGGGGTTAACCGTAAGAACATTTATATGTTTGACAGTAAAGGACTTCTACACACGGGAAGAAAAGATTTAGATGAACGAAAAGTGTACTTTTCAAATGGATCTAAATCCTTGACGCTCGAAGAAGCAATGGTGAATTCGGATGTGTTTTTGGGATTGTCAGTTGCAAACATACTTTCTAAAGATATGATTCGTTCCATGGCGAAAGACCCAATCGTTTTTGCATTAGCAAACCCCAACCCTGAAATAACGTATCCGGATGCAATGGCTGCAAGACCAGATGTATATATGGCAACAGGTCGCTCTGATTATCCTAATCAGGTGAACAACGTTCTTGGATTTCCATTTATTTTTAGAGGTGCTTTAGACGTTCGCGCCACCAAAATTAATGAAGAGATGAAGCTTGCAGCAGTAAAAGCAATTGCTGCTTTGGCAAAAGAAAGTATTCCAGAAGAAGTGATAAGTGCTTATGGAGCTAAAAATATTTCTTTTGGAAAAGATCAGTTTATTCCAAAACCATTGGATTCTCGTTTAATTTATCATGTTGCTCCTGCAGTAGCAAAGGCAGCTATAGAATCAGGTGTTGCCCAAAATAAAATTACAGATTGGAGTGCATACGAAACGGAATTAAAGAACCGTCTTGGACTCGACAATTATATTATTAGAAATATTACATTAATGGCTCAAAACGACCCTAAACGGGTGGTGTTTGCTGAAGCCGATAATATTAAAATTTTAAAAGCAGCTCAAACATGTAGTGATGAAGGGGTTGCTATTCCAATTCTATTAGGAGATAAATCTAAAATAGAACATCTGATTAAGGAGTATAGTCTTGACATTCATGAGTATACTATCATTGACCCGAAATCAAAAGGAGAAGAAAAAGATCGTATTTTGTACGGAAAAGCATTTTTTGAAAAGCGTAAACGTAAAGGATATACGGAGTATGAAGCTATAGAGCAAATGCGAGAGCGTAACCATTTTGGTGCAATGATGGTCGAAATGGGTGATGCAGATTGTATGATCTCAGGACTGACTAGAAACTATATTGATGTGGTGAAACCAGCATTGAGAATTATTGGAACCAGTGATGATGTTAATCGTATTGCTGGACTATATGTATTGTTTACTAAAAACGGCCCACTTTTTCTTGCGGATACGACCATTAATACAAATCCTACAGCAGAAGAAATAGCAGATATCACTTATATTGTTTCAAAAACAATTGAAAAGTTAAAAGTAAACCCTAAAATTGCGTTATTAAGTTATTCTAACTTTGGGTCCTCAAGTGGTGAAGATGCTGAAAAAATGGCGAAGGCAACGAAAATATTACACCAGAAATACCCTTCTTTAATCGTAGATGGAGAAATTCAAGCTAATTTTGCACTCAATAAAGACTTGTTAAATGATAAATTCTCATTTTCTTTGTTGGCAAATAAAAGAGTAAACACATTGATTTTTCCAAATTTATCATCTGGTAATATTGCCTATAAGCTATTACAAGAGATTACTGAGGCGGACACTGTTGGGCCAATATTAGTTGGATTGAAGAAACCAGTTCATGTTCTTCAAATGGCTGCAACAGTAAGAGAAATAGTAAATATGGTAAAAATTGCTGTTGTTGATGCACAGATTAGATAACTATGATTCATTTTTTAGAAGGTAAATTTTTTGAATTATCTCCAACACTTGCAGTTGTAAATTGCGGGGGCGTTGGCTATGAAGCTAAAATTTCATTGAATACGTACGAAGACTTAGTTAAGTCAAATGCGCATTTCATCTTTACACAACTAATCGTTCGAGAAGACGCCCAGATTTTATATGGATTCTCAACAAAAGACGAAAGAGAAGTGTTTAACTTACTCATTTCTGTTTCTGGGGTTGGACCAAGTACTGCTATGATTATGCTATCGTCCCTTAAAACAGGAGATATTGCACATGCGATTGTTCAGGACGACTTTAAAACAATTCAATCGATTAAAGGAATTGGTGCAAAAACAGCTCAGCGATTAATTATTGAGTTGAAAGATAAAATGTTAAAATTAGATGTTTCTACCTCTAATTCTTCCTCTTCAAACAATACAAATCGATTTGATGCGTTATCGGCATTGCTTTCATTAGGCTTTGACCGTAAAGCTATTGATAAAGTGATGGACAAAATTGATGACGGAACTAAACCTGTTGAAATACTTATAAAAGAAGCTTTAAAAATACTTTAGTTTGAAAATAGATATAGGATATAACTTATTTAAAAGGTTATGGGTGATGGTTTTGCTGTTTCCTTTTTATGCTTTTGAGCAAGTAACTTCAGACTCGTTAAAGTTTCCGATAAATAATAATGCGGATCCGACCCAGAGCAAAAAGCAAAGCTTTGATTTTGGCGACCCTTCTTCTATTAATCAAACGATAGAATACGATCCTGTTACAGGAACATATGTGTTTAAAGAAAAGTTAGGTAACGATATCGACTTCCGCAATCCTTCCATGATGACTTTGGAAGAGTACATTGAATATGAACGACAAAAGTCGATTCAAGATAATTGGAAAGATAAAATTGACGATCAAACGGCCGCTAACAATAAAAGTTTTGCGCCTTCTTTTAAAATTCCTGGAAGAACGTTCAAGGAATTCTTTGGTTCCGATGAAATTTCTATTCGTCCACAAGGAATGGTTCAAATCGGTCTGGGTGTTATGCACTCTCGATATGACAATCCTATTCTTCCTTTAAAACAACGAAAAACAACACGCTTCGATTTTCAACAACAAATTCAGTTGAGTGTTGTCGGACAAATCGGAACAAAAATTAAGTTAAACCTTACCTATAATACACAAGCGGCTTTTGACTTCGATAATATTACCAAATTAGGCTATACTGGAAATGAAGATCAAATTCTACAAAAAATTGAGTTAGGAAATGTAAGTATGCCTTTGAACACAACCTTAATTCAAGGTTCTCAAGTGCTATTTGGGGCATACACAAGATTGAAGTTTGGTAAATTAACCATTGATGGTATTGCTGCTTCTTCTAAAAGTAAAAAGTCAGAAATTACGGTGTCTGGAAAAGCACAAGTTCAGCAATTTGAAATAACAGCGGATAATTACGAAGCCAATAAACACTATTTCTTAAACTTAAATTTTAGAGATGAATACGATGCGGCGATGTCAGAAACACCGATTCCACGATCGGAAGTCAACATTACGCGTATTGAAGTTTGGGTCACCAATAAAACAAATAGAGTTGAAGATACTCGAAACGTAATTGCATTTACCGATTTAGGAGAATCAAAAGCGACAAATATCCAAGGAAATCCAGGTCAATATACGGAATCTAAATTTCCAGACAATGAAGGAAATGGACTTTATGATTGGGCAATTAGTCAGTCAGGACTACGAAATTTTTCATCATCTACAGCTATTCTTGCCAATCAATCTGTGCAACCAGGTCCTTTTATTCAAGCTATCGACTACGAGAAATTGGAGAATGCGCGTAAATTGACCGAATCTGAATATACCTACAATTCATTGCTAGGTTTTATATCCTTGAATACTGCTTTGAATAATGACGAAGTGCTTGGAGTTGCTTATGAATACACGTATCGTGGTAAAACGTATCAAGTGGGTGAGTTTTCGATGGATGGTGTAACAGGAAAAGAAGCATTATTCCTAAAGTTAATCAAGCCAACATTGACGAATCCTAAAATTAAGTTGTGGGATTTGATGATGAAAAACGTCTATTCTATTGGTGCTTACCAAATTGATAAGCAGAACTTTAGAATGGATTTGTTGTACAACAATCCTGATAATTCACTCTTAATTCCATATATACCTCAAGATGCTGTAAAAGATAAGCAGATTGTTACCTTGTTAGAGATGGACCGTATAAATGTGAACGAACAACCTTTCCCAGATGGATTGTTTGACTTTGTTCCGATGGCTTTTAACGGTGCACGATCTGAAACAGGAGGTACTATTAATCCTAGAAACGGGCGGATTTATTTTTCAACGGTTGAACCTTTTGGAAATACACTGAAAAATAAGTTACTAGATGCGAATCTTCCTCCAACAGTAGTAAATCAAATTGCGTACACAGAATTGTATGACTCCACCAAAACAGCTGCCCAATTAATTACAGGGAAGAATCGTTTTGTGATGAAAGGAGAATATCAATCTTCTATCTCTTCTGACATCGCTTTGAATGCACTAAATATTCCAGAAGGAGCCGTGAAGGTTACTGCCGGTGGAATGCAGTTAACAGAAGGAGTGGATTATTCCGTGGATTATAATTTAGGACGTGTTAAGATCTTAAATTCAGGAATTCTAGAATCAGGAACGCCGCTTAAAATATCGATAGAAAGTAATTCTGTTTTTGGCTTTCAAGCAAAGTCTTTAGTGGGAACACATCTAAATTATCGATTTAATGAGAAGCTTAACCTTGGAGGAACATGGATGCAAATGATGGAGCGCCCCGTGACTCAAAAAGTGGATTATGGGTCGGAACCGTTTAGAAACAATGTACTTGGAATCGATGTTAGTTATAAGACAGATCTTCCCTTCTTGACTAAATTAGTGGACTGGTTACCGATAATTTCAACTAAGGCAAAATCCTCGATGAACTTCTACGGAGAATTTGCGCACTTAATTCCAGGTTCACCAAGAGCGATTACGAAAGCTGGTATTTCTTATGTAGATGATTTTGAGGCGACGCAAAGTTCGATTGACTTAAAGCAAATGTCTGCATGGAAAATGGCATCTACACCTCAAGGTCAGCCGATACTTTTTCCAGAAGGCACGAAAAAAGGACTTGCGAATCGATTTAATGTTTCTCGCTTATCATGGTACCAAATTGATCAAGCATTTTACTCTAAGAATGATCGTAGACCTTCCTATTTTGACAATAATCCAAACTTAACATCCGATAGTCGTGTTCGTTTAGTATATCAAAATGAAATTTGGAAAAACCAGCAACTTCCGTATGTGAATATTCCAACGGTACAATTCTTAGATTTAGCATATTATCCTAAAGAAAGAGGTATCTATAATTACGACACCACAAATGTAGATAACGATGGACATTTTACAGATCCAAAAAATCGTTGGGGTGGAATTATGCGTTCGCTGACTACCAATGATTTTGAGCAAGCAAATATTGAGTACATCCAATTCTGGATTTTAGATCCATACAATGATGACGCTTTAGCAGCCAATCCAAATTCAACGAAAGAAGGAGGTTATTTATACATTAACTTAGGTAACGTTTCAGAAGACATTCTTCCTGATTCAAGAAAATCGTATGAGAATGGATTGCCAACAGCCTCCGGGGCAAATCAAGATTTAGATACGACTAGTTGGGCAATTGTTTCTAATAATCAAGCAATTGTAAATGCTTTTGATACGGATCCAAATTCGCGTGCGCTACAAGATGTTGGTTTAGATGGAAGAAGTAATAGTCAAGAGCGACAGGCCTATTTGAATTATGTGAATTGGGTGAATAGCTCTTCTTTGTCACAAACAGCTAAAAATAAGATTCTGAATGACCCGTCTAATGATGATTACCGATTTTATTTAGATGATTCGTATAATGCCAATCAAGAATCAATTATTGCACGCTATAAGCATTATAACGGCGTCGAAGGAAACTCGAAAGATACCGTAACTTCTAAAGGATACAGTATGCAAGCGACTACTTTCCCTGATTTAGAAGACCTTAATAATGACAATAACGTTTCAGAATCTGAAAACTACTTCCAATACAAAGTTCATATCGGACCTGGAGACACAGTGGTAGGAAAGAACTATGTGGCGAGTGTGGTAACTTTTCAAGTCTCTCCAACAAAAGTAGAACGATATATTCAATATAAAATCCCGGTAAAAGAACCTTCTGAAATTGTCAATGGAATTTCTGACTTTCGTTCGATTCGCTTTATGCGTATGTTCTTAAAAGGATTTGATGAAGATGAAGTAGTGGTGCGTTTTGCAAAACTAGAATTGATTCGTTCGGAATGGCGTAAGTACCAAAAGACCTTAGATTCGCCAGGTGAGGCTGTTATAACCGACCCGGCGTCTACACTATTTAATATCAGCGCATTGAACTTCGAAGAAAATGCGGAGCGTATTCCTGTTAATTATAAACTTCCTCCAGGAATTCAGCGTGAATTAGATCCAACACAAGTTCAAACGCGTCAAATGAACGAACAGTCTATGACGTTAGAAGTGTGTGGTTTAAAAGACGGAGATGCTCGTGCAGCGTTTAAGAATGCTACTTTTAATGTCCGTACATACAAGAAATTGAAGATGTTTGTTCACGCTGAGAAGTTGAACAATGAAAACCCATTGAACGATGATGATTTGACCCTTTTTGTTCGTTTAGGAACCGACCAAAGTGAAAATTATTACGAATATGAAATGCCTTTGAAAGTGACGCCTTGGTATGCAAATGGAGAAAATGAAATTTGGCCTGAAGCGAATAATGTTGAAATCAAGTTTGAATACCTAACAAAATTAAAAGACCAACGAAATAAAGTAACGGGTGATCCAAATTCCAACTTAACGAATGCTTCTGAATATAGCATTCCATATCCAGACGATCCTACACGTAAGTTGAAGATAAAAGGTAGTCCTAATTTACAAGGTCTTAAAGTGATTATGATAGGTGTTCGTAATCCAAATAAAGCAAGTAATGACACGTGGCAAGATGATGGCATGGAGAAATGCGCGTTAGTTTGGGTGAACGAATTGCGTTTGACTGACTTTGACACTAAAGGTGGTTCCGCTGCTCTTGCAAGACTTCAAATTCAAGCAGCTGATTTTGCTAATTTTAATTTTGCAGGTACTTATTCAGGAACGAATTGGGGACAAGTGGATAGCCGTATTTTAGAACGTCAACGGAATGAACAATACACGTTTGACTTTAATACGAATGTTGCTTTAGGTCAATTCTTTGGTAGAAGAGCTATGATTTCTTTACCTTTCTTCTATTCGTATTCTTTAGGTATTATCAATCCTGAATATGATCCGTATAACCCTGATATTAAATTAAGTGATTACGATCGTGCTGAATTTAAGGAAAGAGCTAGAGATGGTCAGGATTTTACAGAGCGTAAATCGTATAGCTTTAATGGCGTCCGAAAGGAAAAAAGCCCAACAGCAAAGAATCGATTCTATAACATTTCTAACTTCGTTGCTAATTACTCCTATTCTGAAGCAACTCACCGTGATTTTAACATAAAATACGATATCACTAAGACGTGGAAAGGTGGACTGAATTATAATTACTCTTTCTCTTCAAAGCCATGGGAACCGTTTAAAAATGTAAAAGCCTTCCAAAAAACGAAATGGTTAGATCTTATCAAAGATTTCAACATTAATTATCTGCCAAGTACAGTAGCAGTGACCAATGACATTGTCCGAAATTATAATGAAAGACAAGTGAAAAATAACCTTGTTCCAGATTATGAATTCGATCCTGTTTTTGTGAAATCATTTTTCTGGAATAGAACGTATTATCTAGGATGGGATTTAACAAAGAACTTAAAATTCACCTTTAACGCAACAAACAATTCGTTATTTGATGAAAATCAAGGACGTATCAACAGAAAGTTAGACCCAGATAATTACAGAGTCTTTAGAGATACCATCACGAAACAGTTAAAAACGCTTGGTCAAACGACAAATTACTTACAAGACTATAGTTTACAATACAACATTCCAATCAATAAGATTCCAGCACTTAACTTTGTTCAAGCAAATGTCAAGTACTCAGGAACGTATAATTGGCAACGAGCACCATTGGGTCAATCGAGATACGGAAATACCATCCAAAATAGCCGTGTCTTTAATTCGAGTGTTCAAATGAACTTCACCAAGTTGTATGATAAAATCCCTTACTTCAAAAAAGTATTAAATGCTGATAAAGGAAGTACAACAACTAGATCTACAACAGCAGGAGGAAGAAAGTCTGCAACGGGAACTCCAACAAAACAAGCGACACCAGCAAAAATAGAACTGAAACCACCAAAGCCATTGGACGAAATGACGAAGAAAGAACTTCGTCAATGGAAAAGAACGGTGAAGAAGCACGAGAAAAAGCAGAAAAAAGAACAAAAATTACGAGAATTAGAACAAAAACCATTAAATCCAGTGGGAGCATTCTTTGCAAGAACAGTGATGAGTATTCGAAATGTGTCTGGAACGTACGCAGTAACGGATGGTACTTTATTACCTGGATTTGGTGAAGGAACAAGTATGCTTGGCTTGAATAATAGAACTGCTAATGGCTTGGCTGGATTTGCTTTCGGTCAACAACCCTATTCATTGACAGGAAAAAGTAATGGGTATAGTGTGGCACAAGTGGCAACTGATAATAATTGGCTGGTTAAAAATAGTGAATTGAATAAACAATTCACACAAATGCATGCCCAGAACTATCAGCTTAAGGCAAATCTTCAACCGATTAAAGATTTAGTTATTGATCTAACGATGAATAGAAACTTCACTAATGCAACAAGTGAATTCTATCGTTACAATGATTTAACGCAACAGTTTGAAGGTCAAAGTAGAACACAAATATCGACGTTGACCTATTCGAATGTTTCTTTAGGAAGTGCTTTTGGTGTATTTAGAAAAGATAATACGTCTGCTACTTTCGAAGCTTTACGAGAAAACAGAGCTGCTGTTTCAAGACTATTAGGAGATGCTAACCCTAACTCTACAACTGTTAATTCACAAGGTTACGCTCAAGGGTATGGAGATAATCAACAAGAAGTGGTTGTTGGTGCTTTCTTGGCCGCATATACAGATAGAAAAGTAAATGGTAGAACAATAAATCCATTGAGTAATATTCCGTTACCAAACTGGAACATATCGTATAATGGATTAAGTAAAATGAAGTTTGCACAAAAGATTGTACGAAACTTTGTATTGAGACACAGCTATTCTTCCACGGTGACGATCGGTGGTTTACAGACTAACTTAAAAGCGGAGCAAGATGCCGATGGATTCTCTTCATTAGTCGATTTGAATAATAACTTCTATGCTTCCAGTGTCATTTCTAATGTCTCTATTGTAGAGCGCTTCTCTCCACTAATTGGAATGGATGCGACATGGAAATTATTTGGACAAGACTTGTTGACGAAATTTGAATATAAGAAGGATAGAAATGAAAACCTTGCCTTGTCCAATAATCAAGTAACTGAAATTAGAGGAGAAGAATATGTGTTCGGTTTAGGATATAAAATTCCAAAAGTTAGATTACCGTTTAAAATTCGGAATAAAACAATAGAAGAACCACTAATTATTCGTGTTGACTTTAGTTTAAGAGATAATATTACCGTTATTCGTAAAACGGATCAAAATACGAATGACGCAACTGGAGGTCAACGAATTATGTCTATTAAATCAACGATAGATTATACCATCAATTCGATGTTTACTATTCAGTTGTATTATGACCATACGATTAACACACCAAAAGTGATGATTAGCTACCCAACGGCAAACTTGCAATGTGGTCTTAGATTGAGAGTGAACTTAGGCGGAATTTAATTTCTTTTGAGAATAACCGTTGTTTAATTTTTTACGATGTCACTATTTATGAAAAATCTTCTTTATATTCTACTTTTCATAACTGTCAGTTGTGGAAAAAAAGCACCTGAAACGGTTGAAAAAGCGGTTTACTATTGGCAACAAGGGTCTTTAGACGACACGAAACTGGATAGTCTTGAAATTCAAAAAGTGTATTATCGCATATTTGAAGTAGATTATAATGAAATAGAAGGAAACTTCCCATACAATAAAAACCGTCCGAGCTATTATGAATCTGAGGGATTAAATATTGTTCCAACCATTTTCATTAAGAATGAAATCTTCAAGCATAATACTGAAAAAACCTTGGATGAATTAGCAGACAACATTGTTTTTTTAATCAATAAATACACCGTTGATAACTGGAACGAGTCGAAAAAATGGGAGTATGATGAAATTCAAATAGATTGTGACTGGACGGAATCAACCAAGGATAAGTACTTCCATCTCTTGAAGAAAATAAAAGAATTATCCAAGAAAAAGTTGAGTTGTACCTTACGTTTATATCCGTATGCGTATCCAAATAAGATGGGCGTTCCACCAGTGGATAAAGCAATGTTGATGTGCTATAATTTAATTCCACCACTCTCTGATCCGAAAAGAAATTCGGTATTAGAAGTCGATGAATTGAAAAAGTATTTAGTCAATAAGGAGAAATACCCATTGCATTTGGATATCGCTTTACCCGTTTTTTCTTGGGCGATTTTGTATCACAACAATCAGTTTTCTCAATTAATGAATGTGGATGAAAATGACATTATCGATTTCACCAAGAAGTTGGACGATATGTGGTATGAAGTAACGGAAGATCATTCCATCGGAAATTCCACCTATGTAAAGGTTGGTGATCGTATTAAAATTGAAGAAGTAAAACCAGAGACTTTATCTCAATCATTAGATTTGATTCGAAAATATGTTCCGTTAGACAAGCAAGTTACAGTGAGTTTATTCGATTTCCAAAGTTCCACATTTAATAAATATAGCGATGAAGAAATTTCTGCTATTTACACTCGTTTGCTTCAGCATTAATATTTATTCGGTTTCAGCCTGCTGGTTTGAACCTTATGGAGAATCCGTTCGATTTTCACTGTTTCAACCGAAGTATCTTTCTGTTCCTTCGGAATATGCTGCTTTTTTATACAATTCGGATGAGTTTTTTTTAAGTTTTCAAGAATCAGATTACGATGAAAATGTCGAAGCTTGGCAAAAACTAGTAGGAAATAAGGTAAGTAAAAGTGCCATTTCTAATTTTCTGTACAGTCAATCCTATTCAGATTTTAGTGCACAATCGACCAATGAATTTATTCGCTATTTGTTTCAAAATAAACGAACTGACATTATCGATTATCTTAAAATGGCGAAAGAATGTGAACCGTACAATTCCGTTGATTACGAAAATGACGCATGGGAGCGTAAAGAGAATCCCCAATTAATGACGATTAATCGTAAGAAGTTAATCGCTAAGATAGCGCAACAATTAAAGACGGTTACGAATGAAGATTTGAAACGGAGATATGCTTTTTTGCAAATTCGATTAGAATACTACAATCAGAATTATACCGCAATTGCAACAACTTTCAATCACTATTTTGCACAATCGCCGAAAGACTTTCTCTATTATTGGGGACTTTACTTTTATTGCTTCTCAAAAGAAAGTAACAGTTTGGATAAGGCCAAAGTACTAGCGAATTCACGACAAAAAGCCCAAATCTGCTATCATCATTTCAATGATACGTTTTCATTGCGTGAAGCGTTAGAGAAGGCAAAAAATGACAAAGACAAAGCGAATGCCTATATATTTGCATCTGTTCAACGTTTAGATCCGAATTTAGACTATTTACAAAAGATTTATCAGTACAATTCTAAATCAAAGCTACTTGAACTTCTCCTATTCCGAGAAATACAAAAATTGGAAGATTGGATTTTTACACCTTACTATGTCAATTATATGCCGTCAACGGAGCAGAATAATTATTGGGTAGGAGATAATAAAATTAATACCACCACAGCTCGTCAACGTTCTGAAAAAGATAGGTTGTATGCTCAAAAACTTTTGAATTTTGTGCAGCAAGTTCAAATGAAAAATATCGAAAATCCAGAGAATTGGAAGTTAGCTGAAATTCAACTTTTATTCATGACACGTTCATTTGAACAATGTATTCAAAAAGGAAAAACGTTTCTGAAAGAACATCCCAATCAGAAAGGAAATACTGAAGTGGAACAAGTGATTGCTTTAGCGCAAATTGCCAAACAGCCAATTGGAAATGTAGTGATAAGCAAAGAGGTTCAGTCGACTATTCAAAAAAAGCTAGAAGATAAAAAATTCATTTTTGCCATTGGGCGTGAGTTAGAATATTTGAATCAATTGCCAGAAGCAGTCGCCATTATCTCTTTGGCTGGGCGAAGTTATGAATATAGTTATGACGAATATTATGATGTGAATGTATGGTGGAGAGCCAATCATTCTAAAAAGTCATCGAATCTATTTTACTTCAGTAATTACTTTGACTATATCGATTATACCTACAGCGCGATTCAATTACAACAAATTGTTGATTATTTGGATAAAGTGCCAAATGATGCATTCAATCAAATGATTTTTAAAGAATTGATTTTGTCCAAAGACTTACTTTCCGATTTATTAGGAACGAAATATATCCGAGAAGACAATCTATCAGCCGCTTTAACCGCTTTTCAATCCACGAAAAAAGAATATTGGAACAAAAATTATCAACGATGGGAACGAAATAAATACGATTATGGCTATTGGATTTTTGATGCGAATCCATTTTACGACATCAGTAACACGCCTGACTTTATTCCAGATCGAAAAGATTTCCGATTGTCAAAACTCTCTGTATTAGAACATTTGATTGATTATATTGATAAGAGCAACGACCCCAAAAATTCTAAAAATGCCTATTATAGTTTCTTGGTGGCGACTTGCTATTACAACATGTCACAACATGGCAATTCATGGATGATGCGACGTTTTCAATCGACCACTAATTTTAATTGGGATCAACCTTCTTACGTGGACGAAGATGAATATCGAAACAATCATTTGGCACAGAAATATTATCATAAAGCATTTGAACAAACAAAGAATAAGAAATTCAAGGCTTTGTGTTTTTATATGATTGACTTTGCGACAAAAGATGTGGATAACGACTTTAAAAAATCCATGAAGAAATTGCCAGAACATTACAATGAAATCTCAAACTGTTATAGTCTTGCAAACTATTTTCAACCATAATAACCAGAAAAATCATTACTTTTGTAAAGCAAGTAAAAATCGTAGTTCACTCGTAATTTGCAATTAAATCATTTGTAATTAAATATATAGTATGAGTAATTTTAATATAGCTGAAATTTTAAAAGAGTTGAATGTTTCCACTCTTTCAAACGGTGTTAGCACAGGTAGTGATTGGTTAAAAACAAATGGCAGTGTCATTGAGTCTTTTTCACCAGTTGATGGTAAATTGATTGCTTCCGTTACTGCGGCAACAGAAGAAGATTATAATAACGCAATCGTTAAGGCGCAAGAAGCGTATAAAGTTTGGAAAACCGTTCCTGCTCCAAAAAGAGGAGAAATCGTTCGCCAATTTGGTGATGCACTTCGTTTACATAAAGACGCTTTAGGAAAATTAGTGTCGTATGAAATGGGTAAATCGCTTCAAGAAGGTTTGGGAGAAGTTCAAGAAATGATTGATATCTGTGATTTCGCAGTTGGTCAATCGCGTCAATTGTACGGTTTAACAATGCACTCAGAGCGTGCTATTCACAGAATGTACGAACAATATCATCCATTGGGAATTGTAGGAATTATTTCTGCTTTTAACTTCCCTGTGGCTGTTTGGTCATGGAATACCGCTTTAGCTTGGATTTGTGGAGACGTTTGTGTGTGGAAACCATCAGAAAAAACACCTATTACTGCCGTTGCTTGTCAACATATCATTGCGAAAGTCCTTAAGGAAAATAACTTACCAGAAGGAATTTCAAATTTAGTGATTGGAGATGCTTCTATCGGTCAGTTATTATCGAATGATAAACGTGTTCCGTTGATTTCTGCAACAGGTTCTACTAGAATGGGTAAAGCCGTTTCAGAGGCAGTTGCAAGGCGCTTAGGAAGATCTTTATTAGAGTTAGGAGGAAACAATGCGATTATCATTACGCCTTCAGCAGAATTGAAGGTAGTGGTTCCTGGAGCTGTTTTTGGTGCAGTGGGAACATGTGGACAACGTTGTACAACGACACGTCGATTAATCATTCATGAATCTATCTTCGACAAAGTACGTGATGCAATCGTTAAAGCATACGGACAATTGAAAATCGGCGATCCATTAGATATTAACAATCACGTTGGTCCATTGATGGATAAAATGGCGGTTGACACGTATTTAGCAGCTTTAGACAAAGCGAAAGCGGAAGGATGTATTCCAGTGGTAGAAGGTGGTGTTTTAACAGGAGAGGCGTATGCTTCTGGATGTTATGTGAAACCAGCGATTTTTGAAGCTAAGAACGAATACAATATCGTCCAGACGGAAACTTTTGCACCGATTTTATATCTTATCAAATATTCTGGAAGCGTTGAAGATGCTATTGAGATACAAAATGGTGTTCCACAAGGATTATCTTCTGCTATCATGACGAACGATTTAAAAGAAGCAGAGAAATTCCTTGCTGCATCGGGTTCTGATTGTGGTATTGCGAACGTAAATATTGGAACTTCAGGCGCTGAAATTGGTGGTGCTTTTGGAGGTGAAAAAGAAACAGGTGGCGGTCGTGAGTCTGGCTCTGACGCATGGAAAGTGTACATGAGAAGACAAACGAATACCATTAACTATTCGGATAGTTTGCCATTAGCACAAGGAATCAAATTTGATTTATAATTTTAAAATCCCAATGAATCCCGATAATAGCATTGTCGGGATTTTTTTATTTTTTAAAACATGTTGAAAACACCCTATACGCTTATTTTAGGTTCTCAATCTCCTCGACGAAAGCAACTTTTAGAAGGATTAGATATTGAATTTCAAGTACGTACCATCGAAATTGACGAAACCTTTCCGAATGATATTCCTTTGAATACCGTTGCCGAGTATTTGGCACGCGAAAAAGGAAATGCACATTTATCTAGTATAAAAGAAAACGAGCTTATTATTACGTCAGATACAGTTGTTTTGTGTGACAATCAGATTCTAGGGAAGCCGAAGAATAGAGAACACGCACAAGAAATGTTGCGAATGTTATCGGGGAAAACACACCAAGTAATTACAGGTGTTTGTTTGACGTCGAAAGATAAAACCGTTTCCTTTTCAGATGTCACGAAAGTGGTGTTTAAAAATCTAACCGACAAACAAATCGATTATTACATTGACAAATACCAACCATTAGACAAAGCGGGCGGTTATGGTATTCAAGAATGGATTGGTTATACGGGAATTTCATCCATTGAAGGCTCTTATTTCAATGTGATGGGATTGCCCGTTGCGCGATTATATGATGTGTTAATTGCTGATTTTACGTAGAATTGAATATCAAATCTGATTACTAAGCTTGATTTCAAGAATTTTTAGTCAAAAAAATTAAAATCCGAAAATCAATCAAAAAAAGTTTTTATCTTTGCAGTCCAATTCAATGCCCAGGTGGCGGAATTGGTAGACGCGCTGGATTCAAAATCCAGTTCCGCGAGGAGTGCGGGTTCGATTCCCGCCCTGGGTACAAAAAATCAGAGGGAGAAACAGAGCGAGAGCGAAATTTCTACTCTGATTTTTTTTCTTCATTCTGTTCACTCACACTCACACTAAAAGAGGATCAAGTCCAAAAGTTGGGGACTATGCATAAATTTGAGTTAATCTGAAAAGAA